>RFHH01000045.1 GCA_003696075.1 Acidobacteriota bacterium | reverse complement strand
GTCCTCGAGGCGCTGGCCGGCCGCCGGTGGGTCGATCCGGGCCGGGTCGGGGTGCTGCTGCTCGGCGACGCGGCGCGCCTCGCGCGAGGTGACGGCGGGCCGAGCGGGGAGGGTCAGGCGGCGGCCCTCCTCCTCGTCGCGCCCGGCTCGCCCGCGGCGGGCGATGCAGCGGCGTTCGAGGACGCCGGCCCCTCCGAGGTGGACGCCTTCTTCGCCCGCCGCCTTCTCGTGACTCAGGAAACGGGGCAGCCGGGCGGGACCTCCCCGTCGACGGTCAGCAGCCTCACCGCGCCGTCGGGCGCGCTCGCGGCGAGGAGCATCCCCTGGGAGACCAGCCCGCGGAGTTTCGCCGGTTTGAGGTTGGCCACCACCACGATCGTGCGGCCCAGGAGTTCCTCCGGGCGGTAGTGCTTGGCGATCCCGGCCACGAGCTGCCGCCGCTCGCCGCCGAGGTCGATCTCGAGCCGGAGCAGCTTGTCGGCGTTGGGATGCGGCTCGCACGCGACGACCCGCGCCGTGCGCAGCCGAACCTTCATGAACTCGTCGATCGAGATCAGCCCGTCCTCGGCTTCCTTCCCGGGCGCCGGCTTCTCCTTCGCGGCGGCACTCTTCGCTTCGGGCGCGGCCTGACCGCCCGCGTCGGCGAGGAGCTTCTTCTTGTCGAGCCGGGGGAAGACCGCTTCCGCGCGGGACACCCGGGCTCCGCCGACGCGCCACGAATCCTCCGCCAGCAGGTCCCGCCCCGGGCGGATCTCGGCGGCCGGGTCGTCCCCGAGGCCGAGCATCCTCCACAGCCGCGCGGAAGCGAACGGCACGGCCGGGTGGAGGTGCAGCGCGAGTTGCGCCAGTTCCCCGCAGGCGGTCCGGAGGACGCGCGAGCAGGTCTCCTCCCGGCCGGCGCGGCGCCAGGGTTCGTGGCGGACGAGGAAGCGGTTCAGCGCGTCCGCCCATTCGGTCAGCGCGCGCAGGGCGCCCGCCGGGTCATGGCCGTCGAACGCCTTCCGGTAGGTCTCCTTCATCGACGCCGACGCCGCGGCGAGTTCGTCGTCCGGCTGCGGTTCGACCTCCGGCACCCGGCCCTCCTCGTGGCGGCCGACCAGGGCGACGACGCGCGAGAACAGGTTGCCGATGTTGTTGGCGAGGTCGGCGTTGGCGCGCTCGATCAGCGCCTCGTCGGAGTAGGAGCCGTCCAGACCGAGGCTGATCTCGCGGAGGAGGAACCAGCGGAGGGCGTCCGCGCCGAAGTCCTCGATCAGCGGCCACGGCCGGACGACGTTCCCGCGTGTCTTGCTCATCTTCGCCTCGTCGCGGAGCCACCAGCCGTGGGCGAAGATCGTCGTCGGCAGCGGCTCCCCCGCCGCCATCAGGAAGGCCGGCCAGTAGACGGCGTGGAACCGGAGGATGTCCTTGCCGATCAGGTGGAGCTGGACGCGATCGCCGCCTCCGCCCCAGAAGCGCTCGTAGAGGCTGCGGTCCTCGCTGCCGTAGCCGAGGGCCGAGATGTAGTTCGTCAGGGCGTCGAACCAGACGTAGACGACGTGCTCGGGGTCGCCGGGAAAGGGGATCCCCCACGACACCTGCGCGCGGCTGCGCGAGATCGACAGGTCGTTCAGCCCTTCGGCGAGAAAACCGCGGACCTCGTTGAGCCGGCTCTCCGGCCGCACGAACTCCGGGTGCTCCTCGAGGTGCTGCAAGAGCCTGTCACGGTAGCTCGACAGGCGGAAAAACCACGATTCCTCCTCGACCTCCTCGACCGGATGCCCCTGCTCCGGGCAGACGCCGTCCTTGACCTGGTTGGCGGGGTAGAAGCTCTCGCAGCCGGTGCAGTACAGGCCCCGGTACGTCCCCTTGTAGATCGCGTCGGGGGTCTCCCGCCGGATCTTCTCGAACAGGGCGTAGACGCCGCGCCGATGGCGCTCCTCCGTGGTCCGGATCAGGTCGTCGTGGCTGATCCCCAGCGCCGGCCACAGCCGGCGGTAGTTTTCGACGACTTCGTCGGCGAGCTGCTGCGGGCTCACGCCGCGCGCCTCGGCCGCCCGCTGCATCTTCTGGCCATGCTCGTCGGTCCCGGTGAGGAAGTAGACCTCCTCGCCGCGCAGGCGGTGGTATCGGGCCAGCGCGTCGGCCACGATCGTCGTGTAGGTGTGGCCGATGTGCGGCTGGTCGTTGACGTAGTAGATCGGCGTCGTCACGTAGAAGCGCCGCATCAGCGTTTCTCCTCGGGTTCGTCGCCGGGCGCGCGGGACGCGCCGCCCTCCTCCGCCCCGCCATTTTGCCGGGAAAAGGCGTCACGGGCCGCCCGGCGGACCTCGTCGAGCGACAGCCCTTCCCGGTCGGCGATGGCGCGCACGTCCTCGAACTCCGGCATGCCTCTCCGGATCCGGCCGCCGGAATCGATCGCTCGCTTCACCCGAACCGGGCCCCACGGGGTCGGCACCGAGACCGTGTCGCGCGCCCACTCGATCCGTGATTCCCGGTGGACGCGCACGCCGAGCGTCGTCGAGTCGGCGAGCAGGCGCTCGGCGAGAGCCTCCTCCCGCTGCGGCTCGGCCAGGACGGTGACGAGGAAGCCGGGCCGTCCCTTCTTCATCACGATCGGCTGGACGAAGGCGTCCCGGGCTCCTTCGGCGAGCAACCGGTCGATCAGCGGCGGCAGGTCGCTCGGCGGCATGTCGTCCACGGCACAGGAGAGGACCGAAAGGGCGCGCTCGCCCGCCGCCCCGAGGGGAACGCCGAGCAGGCCGCGCAGCACGTTGGGGCGCTCCGGGTCGTCGAAGGCGCCCGCTCCCGCACCGGCCCGTTCGAGCCGCATCGGCGGCGCGGCACCGAACCGGGACGCGACCGCCCGCAGGATCGCCGCTCCGGTCGGGGTGACGAGCTCGCGCGCCACCGGACCGCCGCTCACCGGTACCCCCTCGAGCAGGGCGGCGGCCGCTGGGGCCGGCGCGGGAAGCGTCCCGTGGGCGCTGCGGACCTCCCCGCCGCCGAGGGGCACCGGAATCCCGCAGCTCACGCTCTCGATCCCGAGAGCGTCCAGCGCCAGGGCGGTCCCGGCGATGTCGACGAGCGCGTCGTCGGCCGCGGCCTCGTGGAGGTGGACCTCGCCGGGGGGCAGGCCGTGGATCCGCCCCTCCGCCTCGAACAGCAGATCGAAAGCCCGCGCGGCCCAGCGCGCCGCGCGCGCCGGCAGGGCGGCGCGATCGAGGATTTCGAACACGTCGCCGCGGCGGCGGGCGGTGCCGGAGGGCTCCCCGCGAACCGCCACCTCCACGCGCCCGGCTTCGAGCCCGGCCCGCCGGGCACGGCCCACCGAGACCTCGACCGCGGTCAGGCCGAGGCGCTCCGGAAGGGAGACCAGCAGCCCGGGATCGGCGCCGAGATCGGCCGCGAGGCCGAGCCACATGTCGCCGCTCGCTCCGGAGAACGGGTCGACGTGGAGGTGCCGGCGCGCCGGGGCGCTCACGCCGTCCCCACGAGCCGGGGGACGATCTCCCCGGCGGGTCCGCGCAGGCTGAGGGCGGCCACCGCCGACAGTGGCGTCGGCTCCGGGTTGATCTCGACCACCCGCGCGCCGGCCGCGGCCGCGGTGCGCGCGAGCGAGGCCGCCGGTTCCACGATCCCGGACGTGCCGATCACGAGGAAGACCTCCGCCCGCGCCGCGGCAGCCTCCGCCGCCGCGAGGTCCGCCGGATCGAGCCACTCGCCGAACCAGACGATGGCCGGCCTCGCCGGGGCGCCGCACCGGCACGCCGGTGGAAGCGGCCGGGGAAGGGGAGCGCGGCGGTCCTCCCATTCGCCGCAGCCCGCGGTGCAACGCATCCGCCACAGGTTCCCGTGCAGCTCGATCAGCTTCCGGCTGCCGGCCGCGCGGTGCAGGTCGTCCACGTTCTGGGTGATGAGCGTGAAGTCGGAAATCCGCCGCTCCAGTTCCGCTAGCGCCTCGTGCGCGCGGTTCGGCCGGCAGCGGACGAGACCGGTGCGCCGCGCGTCGTAGAACTCCCAGACCAGCACCGGATCGCGGTCGAACGCTTCCGGCGTGGCGACCTCCTCGATGCGGTGCCCTTCCCACAGCCCGCCCGCGCCCCGGAACGTGGGCACGCCGGACTCGGCCGAAACGCCGGCTCCGGTCAGCGCGGCGGCACGCGATGCGTTCCGGATCCAGGCGGCTGCTTCCGCGATCTGCCGCTCCTCCGGCACCGTGAGCGCTCCCTCCGCCCTGCAGGGCGCCGAAGTCGCGATCTTACCGCGACCTCCGCGAGCGGAGCGAGCCGGGCGGCACCCCGCCGGCTTCGTTCCGGAGTTCCTCGACCGGGGCGCGTTTCCGGACCCCGCCGCGAGCGCCGGAGTTCCTTCCGGAGGGCGGGCGGCAGCTCGTGCGCCCAGCGCACCGGCGCATGCCGGCGGCGTCGTCGCCGCCGCTGGTGCGGATGGCGCTCCGCGCCAGGGCGCGTTCGCTCCCTTCCGCGGCGCGAGCGCCGCGGCTGGCTGGTGAAGTGGGTGGCTTCTTGCCGTTCGTGCCGGTTGCCGCCGGCGTTTCCGTTCCGAAAGCCGCGTTCCCGGGGGCGCGCCACGTGCCTTTCTGCGGACGAGCGTGCTCCGCGGTGCCTTCAGCTCGCCCGTATCGTGCGCTCCGCTCGGCTTCGGATGTCGCCGCTCGCCGGCTCGAAGATGTGGCCGCTCACCGGGTAGCGTCTCCGGCCGCTGGTTCGCATCGCTCCGCGCCTTTTGTGGAGCGGCGCCGGGAGACGGGGCGCGCGCCGCAGCTCTGCGGGCCGGCGGCACGCCGTCGTGCGGACAGGGATCGCCACGCCTCCGGGCCTCATTGCGCTAGCCCTGCCCCCTGGAGCCGCACGGCTGTGGTCACTCCCTTCTGGCCGCGCTTCGTGTCGCCGCGCGCCGTGCCGCGCCGTCGTGGCAGCGCCCGTGTGCCGCGCCCCGTGCATTCGCGCCGCCGTTGGTCGCGCTTCCCGTGGCGGTATCTCTCGGGGCGCGGCTGCGCGATCGGAGGCCCGCCCGGGATGCCGCGCGGCGATGCCGCCGCCGGCGCCGCCGACGCTCGGGGAACCCTTCTCCGGACGAGCGGGTGGGCGCAGCTCGCTCGTCGATGCGGCGGGAGGTGCTTCCTCGATGGTGCGAAACGCCGCGCGACTCGATGCACGACGGACACTTTGGCCCGATCTCCGGTCATCGATCCATTCGAG
>RFHH01000044.1 GCA_003696075.1 Acidobacteriota bacterium | reverse complement strand
GGCCGATCGGCGCGCGCGTCCCGGCTGCGGGAGGTGGCATGGAACAGGCCGCACCTGCGCCCCGCCGGCGCGGCAGCGCACCATCGGGGAAGCACCTCATGTGGCCCGCGGCCCGGGCGAACGCCCCCTCCCCTGCTCCCGCCTCGACCTCCCGCTGTCCGGGCCTCAGCTCTCCACCTTGGAGCTTTCGGCGTCGGCGACCGATTGCTTGCCCGCTAGCCGGGAGAGCCCGCGCCGGAAGTCCTCGAGAGCGAGGATCCCGCACGGGATCAACACCAGCGAGATCACCGTGGAGAAGACGACGCCGAAGCCGAGCGAGACGGCCATCGGGATGAGGAACTGCGCCTGCATGCTCCGCTCCATGATGAGCGGTGTGAGTCCGGCGAAGGTCGTGAGGGAGGTCAGCAGAATGGGACGGAATCGGGCCACGCCCGCCATCTTGGCGGCCTCGAACACCGAGTGGCCCTCGGCGGTGTAGTTGTTGATGAAGTCGACCAGAACGAGGCTGTCGTTCACCACCACGCCGGCGAGGGCCACGAGACCGAACATGGAGAGAATGGTGAGATCCATACCCATGATCATGTGGCCCCACACCGCGCCCACCAGGCCGAACGGGATCGCGGTCATGACGATCGCCGGCTGCACGTAGGAGCGGAAGGGAATGGCCATGAGCGCGTAGATGGCGATCAGCGCGATCACGAATCCCCGCCTCAGCCCCGACATCGTTTCGCGCTGCTCTCGACCCTGGCCCTCGAAGCTCAATCGGATCCCCGGATATTTCCGCAGCAGTTGCGGAAACACGGCCCGGCGCAGCTCCTGCTGGATCTCGTTGGCATTGGCGCGGGCCTCGTCGACGTTGGCGGTGACATTCACCGCCCGGCGGCGGTCGACGTGCCGGATAGCGGCGTCTCCCCGATCGGGCAGCACTTCCGCCACCGTGATGAAAGGAACCTCCGTCCGGTCAGGTAGGCGAATGCGCATGCGCTCCAGGCCCGCTCGGCTCCGGCGTTCCCGGAGCGGGTAGCGAACCATGACCTTGATCTCGTCATTTCCGCGGACGATCCGTTGCACCTCCTCGCCGTAGAACGCCTGCCGGACCTGCCGGCCCAGATCGGCCATGGTCAGGCCCAGGGACTCGGCCGCGGGACGCAGGCGGAGGCGCAGCTCCGGCTTGCCGGCGCGGTAGGAGTCCGACACGTCCATGACCCCCGGATATCGGGCGAGTCGTGTCTTCAGTTCCTCCTTGGCCCGGTTCAGGACTTCATAGTCCGGGCCGGTGATCTGGACGTTGATGTCGTCGCCGGGCGAGAAGATCGACGAGGTGTAGCGAAGTTCCACCACGTCCGGGATTTCGCCCACGAGTTCCCGCCACTTCCGCACGAACTCTTCGGAGCCGACACGTCGGTCCTCGGCGGGGGTCAGCTCGATCGCGACCTCCCCCATGTGGCCTGCCGACACCCCGGGCTGAATCAGGCCGGCGTTCCGCTGCAGCGCCGCGAGAAGCGGCTGCGCTCCCAGGGAGGTGAGCACGTGCCGGATGAGCGGCTCGCCGTCGCGTGCGAGAGCCTTCTCCGCTTCGTACGCGGCACGCTCGATCCGCTCCAGTCGTGCGTGCGTGGTCTCGGCGGGGGTCCCTTGCGGGAGAGTCAGGGCGGCCGCGACGAAATCCGCCTCCACCGTAGGAAAGAAAGTGAACCGAATCCACCCGGCGCCGACCATGCCGGCGGTCAGGATCAGGGTGGTCACGCCGACAGCGATCGTCGCGTAGCGCCACCGGAGGGCGAGGTCGAGCACGGGCCGGTACACGCGGTCGACGAACGACTCGAGAGCGCGCGCCACGAAACCCTGGACGCGGCGCCATACCCGATCGAACCAGACGCGGTCGGTCTCCGGGCGGCTCGAACGGTGCGACAGGTGCGAGGGCAGAACGAAGAGCGACTCGACGAGCGAGAACAGCAACGTCGCGATGACCACCTTGGGCATCACGCTCAGGAACTTCCCGGTGATCCCTGGAACCAGGAGGAGGGGAACGAAGGCGGCGACCGTGGTGAGAACGGCAAAGACGACCGGCACCGCGACCTGCTGGGCCCCGAGGATGGCCCCTTCGAGCGGGTCGGCGATGCGCTGCTGGCGGGCGAACACGTTCTCGCCGATGACGATGGCGTCGTCGACCACGATGCCGAGGACGAGGATGAAGGCGAACAGGGACACGAGGGAGATCGCGACCCCGAGCAGGGGCATCAGGAGCAGGGTGCCGAGGAACGACACCACCATGCCGAACATCGTCCAGAAGGCGACCCGCAGCCGGAGGAAGAGCGAGAGAGCGACGAAAACCAGCGCCGCTCCCCACATGCCATTCCGGATCAGCAGGTCGCGCCGGCCGCGCAGGACCTCCGCGTTGTCCTGCCAGGTGGTGGCGAAGATACCCTTCGGCAGGCGGTGCTGGAGTTCCTCGACATAGCGCCGCACCTTTGCCGAGATGTCGAGGACGTTCTCGTCACCCACTCGGAAGACCTGGACCGTGACCGCAGGCTTGCCATCGAACCGTGCCGACTGGTCCGTCTCGGCGAACCCGTCCACGACCCTGGCTACGTCACCGACTCGCAGCACCGTCCCATCCGGGCGCGTGAGGATGGGGATCCGCGCGAAATCCTCGCCGGTGTAGGCCTGTCCCTTCGTCCGCAGCAGGATTTCGCCCGACCGCGTCCGCAGCGCCCCTCCGGGCAGATCGAGCGAGAACTTCCGCACAGCCGCCGCGACGTCGTCGAAAGCGAGGCCGTAGCGCCGCAGGTCCTTCTCCGACACCTCGATCGAGATCTCGTAGGGACGGGCGTTGACCAGCTCCACGACGGAGATTCCATCCAGCGCCGCAAGCTCGTCTTTGACCTGCTGGCCGAGGCGCTTCAGCGTTCGCTCGTCGGCGTCGCCGTAGATGGCGACATCGATCACCTGGCGCCGGTTGGTCAGCTCGGTGACTACCGGCTTTTCCGTCTCCTCCGGAAGGGTTTCGATCGCGTCGACGCGCGACTTGATGTCGTCGAGCACCTTCCGTGCGTCTGCCGTTTCGTAGAGTTCCGCGGTGACGACGCTCAGCCCTTCGGCGGAGGTGGAGGTCAGCCGCTTGATGCCGTCCAGACCCTCGATCTGCTCCTCGATGCGGGTGGTCACCGCCCGTTCGACCTCTTCCGGTGCGGCACCGAGGTACGGGACGCTGACCGTGATTCGGTCGAGCGTGAACTCGGGGAAGACGACCTGCTTGATCGACGGGATCGACACGATGCCGCCGGCCACGATGAAGATCGCGAGGAGGTTGGCCGCCACCGGGTTTCGTGCGAACCAGGCGATCGCACCTTTCATGACGTCGGCTCCCCGTCCTCCTGCGCGAGCACCGCGTGCACGGCCATGCCGTCCGCGACCGTGTCGAGCAGCGACACGCAGACGCGCTCGCCGGGCTCGAGGCCACCCGACAGCAAGACTCGATCTCCCTCGATCCTCAACACTTCCACACGCCGGAACCGCAGCGTTCCGGTGTCGTCGACGACGTAGACGATGTCGTCGCCGCGAAGCGCGGCCCGGGGAAGCGTGAAGACGTTCGGCACGGTGCGGCCGGCGATGGTCGCCTCGACGAACATTCCCACCGCGAGCGGAGGGGCGGCGGGATCGCCCTTGAGGCCGTAAGGATCGTCGATCTCCGCGACCGCGTAGACCATGCGCGTCCGCGGATCGATCTGCCCCTCGGTCCGGACGATGCGGCCGCGCCAGCTGTAGCGGCGCCCGGCGAACGTCGCCTCGAGGCGGACTTCCGGGTGCGGTCCGGACTCGCGCTCTCCCCTGTGCGCCAGCGGCAGGTCGACGTAGGCGAGCTCGCGGTCGGCGATCGGAAGCCGCACCTCGGCCCGATCGACGGCGTAGACGGTGGCCAATGGCGTCCCGCGGGCCACGAATTGTCCGATGTCGGCCTGCTTGGACAGCACCCGACCGGCGAAGGGTGCACGAATCTCCGTGCGGGCGAGGTCCCGCTCGGCCTGCGCCACACCGGCTTCCGCGGCGGCGAGCGCCGCCTCGGCTTCCGCGAGCTGCAATTCGTGCGTCGCGAGCGGGTTTTCGCGCTCCTCCTCCGTCAGCTCCGACCATTCGCGGCGCGCGACGCGGGCCGCGGCCCGTTCCTGAGCCAAGCGGAGCCGCGCCTGCGCCACCCGCGCGCGCGCCTGTTCGAGTGCGAGCCGGTAGTCGGTCGAGTCGATCCGGATCAGCACGTCCCCTTCTTCGAAGAACCCGCCGGCGGCGAGCGCATCGGCCACCCAGACGATGCGGCCGGAGACCTCGGAGACGAGCGTTGTCGTCCGCGGTGCCTGCACCGTCCCCTCCGAGTGGACCTCGAGGGTCACCGTCTTCGGCTCGGCGACGACGACGCGGACCACGGGACGATGCGGCTCGGGAACCTCGGTCTTCACGGGAGGCCGCGTCAGGATCATGGCGAACGCGCCGAGCAGACCGAGGGCGAGGATCCCCACGGGGACGAGATAGGCGAGAGCGCGCTTCATCCGTTCCTCCCCGCGGCTGCGCGCGCCGCCGTCCCGGATGGCGCCGTCGAGAGATCGCCGCCGAGGGCGAGGTACAGGGCGACGCGGTTGTCGAGACGCGCTCGGCGCACGTCGAGCAGAGCGCTCTCCGCGTCGAGGGCGCGGCGCTGCGCTTCGAGCAGAGTGGGCATGTCGATCAGTCCTTCGCGGTACTGGCGCTCGGCGAGCCGAACCGCGGCTTCGGATTGATCCAGGGCGCGCCGCAGCGCTTCCTCTCGGGTCCGGAGGATCTCTTCCGCCGCGAGAGCCGTTTCGACCTCGCCCAGCGCGCGGAGCACGGTCTGAGCGAACTCCGCCGTCGCTTCCTCGACACTCGCTTTCGCGAGATCGACGCCGGCCCGCAGGCGGCCACCCTGGAACAGCGGCTGGGCGAGTCCCGCGACGAGGCTCCAGACACGGAAATCGCCGTCGAGGAGGTCGCGCAGCCGGTCGGAGGCCCCGCCGCCGCTCCCGGTGAGCCGGAGGGAGGGGTACAGGGAGGCGCGGGCGGCAGCCAGGCGAGCGTCCGCGGCGAACAGACGCCGCTCGGCCGCGACGATGTCCGGCCTCCGTGCGATCAGATCCACCGGGAGACCGCCCGGGATCCGGGGAGGGGGAGCGGGCAGGGGCCGGTCTTCTCCGATCGTTCCCTCGGGGTAGCGTCCCAGCAGGAGTTCGAGCTGTCGGGTCGCCCGGGCGAGCTGTTCGCGCCGGGCCTCCTGCAGCGCTTCGGCGGCCGCCAGTTGGGCCTCCGCGAGCCTCAGGTCGAGCGCGGGCCGCAGCCCGGCCTCGAACCGCCTCCGCACCGCCTCCGCGGAGCGGCGGTAGCTCTCCACGGTCCGGTGCGCCAGGTCGAGCTGCCGGCGGGCGGTCACCACCGCGAACCAGCCGCGGGCGACGTTCGCGGCGAGTGACAGGCGGGCCGCCCGGTACGTGGCGCGCGCGACCTCGGCGTCGGCCGCCGCGGCGGCCTTTCCCGCCCGGATCCGCCCCCAAAGGTCGGCTTCCCAGGAGACGTCGACGGAGAGGTTCAGCCGGGTGAATGTGGTGCTGAGGACTCTCCGCTCCGCGCCCGGGATGGGGAAGCCGATGAAATTCTGCCTCTGCCGCGAACCGTTCAGTCCCGCTCCGATCTGCGGGAGCAGATCGGCCCCGGCGATCCGGGCCTGGGCCCGGGCCGCCTCCACCCGCGCGGCGGCCGCGGCCAGATCGTGGTTCCGCTCGAGCGCCTCGGCGACGAGCCTTCGCAGTTCGGGGATACCGAAGGCGTCGATCCACCCGTCGACGGGGGCATCGGGATCGACCTGTGCGGCTTGCCACTCCGGCGCGATCGGAACCTCGGACCTCGCGGCGCGACGCGGTGGCATGCTGACGCATCCCGCCGCCAACGCGGCCAGGACGGCGGCAGCGGCCAGCCTTCCGGTCATGCGTGTCCTCCGCGCACCGTTTCGGGCAGGGGAGCCCGCATTCCCCCTGCGACGAAGCCGATCAACCGGGCCAGCGTCGCTTCGACATCCCGTTCGACGTCGCAGGCTCCCCGGGAGATCACGACGAGGCCGATGGGGCAGCCCAGCGTGTGGGCCATGGCTCCGACGGTGAAATGGAGCCGCCAGAGAATCTCCTCCCGGGGAAGATCGGGCAGCGACCGGGCGAAAGCGTCGAGGAATCGCTCGATGATCGATCCGAACTGGATCGTCAGGACCTCCCGGACGAGCTCCGATCGCTCCGAGAAGAGGCGACCGAAGGTCCGGAGGAATCGCCCGTGGCCGTGCTCCGGGCGCGAGTAGAGCCTCAACGGCGGGCCGAGGAAGCACTCCAGGATCGTCTCCAGCGGAAGCGGACGCCCGCCAGCGGCCCGCTCGGCCCGCTCGAGCAGTTCGAGCCGCTGGCGGTTGACCGGCTCGAGCCGCCGGCGAAACAGCTCTCGGATCAGCCCATCCTTGGAGCCGAAGTGGTAATGAACCGCTGCGGGGTTCACGCCCGCCGCCCGGGTGATCGCCCGGAGGGAAGTGTTCGCCAGTCCTTGCTCGGAGAAGAGCTGCTCGGCAGCGTCGAGGATCCGCTCCCGGGTTTGCTCGCTCGCCACGGGCCCTCCGAATCAGTCGACTGCTTGAATCATACGCTTGTTTGATTTCTCGTCAAGACCGGTGAAGTGCTCCGTCGCGGGCCGTTTCCCGATTCGAGCCCTCCCCGCGTCGAGCTCTGGGAGGGGCGCCCTCGCCGGTGCGGGGCGCGGGCGAAATCGTTGATGCGCAGACACTTGTATCCAGCCCGGAACGCATCGAACGGTCCGCCGCGGTAACCCCTCATCGCTCAGCGACTTGGGCGGAAGAGCGCGCCAGACGGGATGGAGGTGCATCCCCAATGGTGCGT
>RFHH01000043.1 GCA_003696075.1 Acidobacteriota bacterium | reverse complement strand
CGCACCCGGCCTACTGGGCCCCCTTCGTGATCACCCTCAGGGCCGCGACAGGACCGGGGAGCGCTCGCTGAGAAGCCGCACCCGCCACGGCTTCCGCGAGCGGACGCCCTCCGGCGGCGCGGGACGGCGCGGGGATCGCGGCGGAAGAGCCCCTCGGAGCGTCGTGCAGGCCGCCGGCCCGGCGCTGCGGAATCTCGCCGCCCGCCTGGATCCGCCGCTCCTCGGGCGCGGCAGCCCGGGTGGATCGGTTTCGACGGCGGCGCCTTCCTGGTGCGGGCGCGGCGCCGCCGCCGGGCGCGCACCCGGCGGCGACGCCCCGGACCGGGGTGCAGCCCTCGCTACGGGCCTTCCCAGTTGCAGGAGTTGGTCCCGCGCACGAGGTAGTAACGAACGCTTCCCGCCGGACCGCTCGCGGCGCCCGCGAGCGTCAGCGTCGTCGCGCCGCTCGTGCGTCCGTCGAGCGCCGGCGCCGGGAACTGCGCGTCGGTGTCGGCGAGCAGGTTGTAGCCGGTGGCACCCGTCGCCGCCGGCCAGTCGAACACGAGGTCCGCGCCGCTGCGCCGCACCGACAGCGACGGCGGCACCGCGTCCGGCGTCGGATCGGAGCAAGCGAACGGCTGGCAGTCGAACGGCTCGGCGACCTGCGCGTGGATCGTCCAGCTCCGGAGCGTGCTCCCCTGCGGGAACGGCCCCGGGACGACGTCCCGGATCGACAGCGTCCAGGTGCCCTGGAGCGGCTCGCCGTCGAAGTCCTGCATCGTCCCCGGTCCGTCCGGCTGCCGATCGCGGTCGTAGCGCGTGTTGAGCCCGCCGTTCGTCCGATTCTTCAGCCTGACGGTCGTTCCCGAGGGCGAGGTCACGTCGATGATGAAGTCGCTCGCGCGAAACGCGCTGATGTCGATCGAAACGTCGAGGTCGGTGATCGTCCGCACGTCGTCGATCGTGATCGTCGAGGTCACCGGCTGCTGGGTCTCGTTGGGGATGTCCTGCGACTGGTTGTTGGGGTAGTCGCGCTGGAACGTTCCCATGGTGATGTCGATGCGGTCGGTGTGGGGCGCCGCCTCGGCCGCCTGCGATTCGACCCCGAACGAGAGCGTCTCTCCGCAGGTGGCGGACGGCAGCACGGTGAGCTGGAAGTGCGGGGCGAGCGATTCCTGGACCCCGTTCCGGGCGATGTCGGGCCAGGTCGTGTCCGGCCCGATCACGCGCACCGATGCGGGGGTCAGCGCCCGCAGCGTGCCGGTGACCTGGGTGGCGTCGAGCGCACCGTAGTTGAACAGCGACACGGGAAGCTCGACCGTCTCCCCCGGCTCGAGGAAACCGTTCGCGTTGGCGTTCGGGCCGCTCTCGTCGAGCCGGTAGGCACTCTCGATCAGCTTCGCCTCCTCCGGGATCACGGCGCAGTTCGACACCGGCCCGGTGCAGGCGGGGTTGGCGGCGTTCGGCCGCACGCGGTAGTTGACGATGAAATCGGACGGGACGTTGTCGTCGAAGAAGCTGGTCTCCGGGGCGGTGACAGTGCCGACGATCACCTGCTGCTTGTCGCACCCCAGCTCTCCGCGAAACACCGTGTAGCTGGCCGCGTCCGGAACGCTGTCCCAGGTGAGCTGCACACCCGAGCCGGAGGGGGCGACCGCCAGCGCCGGCGCGGCCAGCGCCGGGCAGTTCCCGCTGTTCTGGTTCTCCGGGTCGGTGGCCTGGCCGCAGGCGATGCCGTGGCGGTCGAACGCGGCGAAGAGCGCCGCCGCGTGCGGCGTGCCGTTCGCCAGGTCGCCGTCGTCGTCGTCGGCGACGCGCATCTGCTGGTACCAGCTCGAGCTGGCGCACGAATCGGAGTTCGGCAGCGAGCAGGTGTAGATGTCCCCGCCGGAGCCGGCGCGCGTCTCGTACCACAGCTTCTCGGCGAGCTGCCAGGCCGACGCGGGATCGAGCCCCATCGCCGGAAGGTCCTTCGTGGCCAGGTCGAAGATGGCCTCGCTGATCGGGTAGGACTCGCAGTGCGTCTCCCGGCCGCACGGGCCGCCGCCGCTGCCGCAGCGCGCATCGACGAACCCGGCCGGCGTCGCCGGCTGACCGGACTGGCGGCGGGAGTAGTCCATGTCGCGAACGCCGGTGCACGAAAGGCACTTGTCGCCGTAGCCGCTGCACGTCCGGCCGTCGACGAAGAAGCCGGGGCCGATGCAGCCGTCATGGCTCCAGAAGATCGCCACGACGTCGGCATAGGCCTCCGACGTGTTGTCGAAGCCGCCGCCGTCGTTCTCGTCGAGGCCGTGGCCCCACTCGTGGACGAGCACCCCGAGATTCTCGCCTGTGTTGCCGCAGCCGTTGCCGGCGCGGAACATGTTGAGCTGGCCGCCGTACGAGGCGTTGCAGGTGTTGTTGACGTTGGTGTTGGTCACCAGCACGCCGGAGAGCCAGGTGTTGTCCGGAAGGTAGGCGCGGGCCGCCTGCTTGGCCCGGTTGACGTCGTAGAAGGCCGTCCGCGCGGCGCTGGTGTTGCCCGCGCTCGCCCCGTGGGCGACAGCGCAGTTCTCCCCGGCGCGTTGCCCGAGATCGAGCCCGGTGCCGCAGGTGTTCGTCTCCGAGATCGGCCCGCAGTCGTCCGAGATGCGGACGAACTGCCCGTCGAGCGACGTCGTGGTGGGAGCGCTCTCGAGCGAGCAGGAGTAGATGCCGAAGTCGTCGGCGAAAGCCGCCGCCTGCCCATCCTCGGCGACGTCGGCGAACGGCAGCGGGTGGGGGAAATCGCAACCGCCGCCGGCGCAATCCCCGTCGCCCTTCTGCGGGAACACGCCGCCGCGGATGGAGGCGTAATGTGCAGCGTCGTAGAAGGCGATCAGCTCGCCGGTGTGCGCGTCGATCTCACCGACCCAGAGCGGCACTTCGCCCGGCACCCGGAACGAGAGCCGCCAGACGAGCCGGTGCGCCAGCCCTTCGCCGCGCGCTCCGCGCCACGGTGACGGCTCGGCCTCCATCCGCGGATCGAGCGCCAGGAGCAGCAGCTGCGGCGGGGCGGCCTCCTCGCGGACGGTGGTGCCGTCGCTGCCGAGATAGGCGTCGAGGATCGCCCGTGCCTGCCGCGCGTCGATCGCCGGCCGCCCGTCGGTCGTCGGCCGCCCCCAGCGGTGGGTGCCGAAGGCGACGAGATTCCCGGCCGCGACATGGAAATCGAACCGCGCGTTCTCCACACGAACGCCGTCGACGACCTGCCGGAAGACGAGCAGCCACACTCCGGGCCGTCGCTGGACGGAGGCCTCGCGATCGAGCTGGAGCACGCCGCTCCAGTCGCCGAGGAGCACCCGGTGGTCGGCGAGGAACTGCCGCGCGAGCTTCTCGAGCTGCCCGATGGTCACCGGCCCCGAGGCAGGGAGATCGTTGCCGGGGCCCGGCACCCAGGCGATACCGCGGCCGGAGGCGAGCGACGGCATCCCGGTGCGCTCGTCGAGGTAGATCGTCCAGCCGCCCTGCTCGGCGGCGAAGCGCTCCCAGCCCGCCCGCAGGGGGTCGGACGGCGGCAGGCTCTCGACAGGCACCGGCTCGATCGCAACGGCCCCTCCGGCACGCGGCTTCACCGCGCCGTCGTAACGTTTCAGGTGCGCCGGCTCCCTGAAGGCCCAGGCCGCCGTCGCGAGACAGAAGACCACCACCAGCGCGGCGCCGCCGCGCCGAGCGCGCTTCACACGTTGCCTCATCGAAATCCTCCGGTGCCGACCTCCGGCCCGGAAAACCGACCGAGCGAGAGGATGTCGCCCTTCCTTGCGCCGCGGCCCTCTTATACGTCGATTCTGCGGAACCTGCGACCCGCGCGGCTTTCGAGCCGAAGTTCGAGGCGTGGCGGCTCGCCGGAGGGCCTAGGGCGCCGCTGGCGCGAATCGGCGCGCGGGCCGGCCAATTCCTTTTTTTCGTTGCAATTGAGGATGGCTGGCCCGGGAGGGCCGCATCGCCCTGCCAGGTCCCGCACGGCGGGCCAGGGGATGCGGGAGGGCGCGCCGGGATCCTCGAGATCGGCCGAGCGGTGCGCCGGTACCGAAAAGGGGGCGGCGGTCCGTGGCCGCGCAACCAGGACGGTGCAGCGCTCCCTTCTCTTGTGCGAGCGGGCGAGGGACCAGGACGCCGGGTCGGCTCGTGCGGGTTCCACAGCACCGGCCGCGACAGGGAAAGCGGGGACAAGTGCGGCGCCGAGCGGCGGGGCTCTGGCCGACCTTACTGACTCGTGACGCGCCGCAGGACGGCGGCACATTCGCATCGGTGCCGCCCCCAGGATCGGCGGTGGGCGGGGCGACCCTTTCCGCCACGGAGCACCACGCCCGTGGGGATCGCCGGCGGGCCGCATCCCCTGCGGTGCCAGTACGCGAATGACGCGGGCGCGCCGGGAAGTGGAAGGCGTTCCTGCCCGCGATCCATACCCCCGACAGCCCGGATCTTCCCGCCAGCGTATATTG
>RFHH01000042.1 GCA_003696075.1 Acidobacteriota bacterium | reverse complement strand
GGACCTGGCGGCGGCCTTCGCGTCGGCCGGCGCGCTCGAGCCGCCCTACGACCCCGAGGCGCTGTGCCTGCTGATGGAGCACTCCAACTCGCTCCGGCAGAACGTCGACGCCTACGCCACCAACATCGACGGGTTCGGACACCGGTTCGAGCCGGCCATCGACCTGGACGCCGAGGACGCCGACCGGCAGGTGGCCGACTGCATCTACCTGGAGCGGGCGGCGGCGCGGGAGCGTGGCGAGCTGCCCGAGGGCACGCCGCTCGAGCCCACGGCCGAGGAGGTGGCCGAGCGCAAGCGGGAGCTGAAGCAGCTCGCGCGCATCGAGCGGGCGCGGCTGGAGTCCTTCTTCGACTTCTGCTGCTTCGACCACTCGTTCGTGGACCTGCGCCGGCGGACCCGGCAGGACCTCGAGGTCACGGGCAACGCCTTCTGGGAGGTGCTGCGCGACGGCCGGGGCGAGGTGGCGCGGCTGGTCTACGTGCCGTCGTACACGGTGCGGCTGCTGCCCCTCGACCGCGAGCCGGTCGAGGTGGCCGAGCGGGTGCGGGTCTCGCCCGTGAGCTACGAGCGGGTGACGGCCCGCCGACGGCTTCGCCGCTACGTGCAGGTGCAGGGCTCCGAGCGCGTGTTCTTCAAGAGCTTCGGTGACCCGAGGGCGGTGTCCAAGACCACGGGCGAGGTCTTCCCCGACGTGGCCTCGCTGCTGCGGGCGCGGCCCGGCGACGCGCCGGCCACCGAGATCATCCACTTCGCCATCCACTCGCCGCGCTCGCCCTACGGGGTGCCGCGCTGGGTGGGGACGCTGCTGGCGGTGCTCGGCTCGCGGCAGATGGAGGAGGTCAACTACCTCTACTTCGAGAACAAGAGCGTGCCGCCCTTGGCGCTGCTCGTGTCCGGCGGGCGGCTGTCGGAGGCCTCGGTGCCGCGCATCGAGCGGTTCATCGAGGAGAACCTCAAGGGCAAGACCAACTTCCACAAGGTGCTCATCCTCGAGGCCGAGGGCGGCTCGGGCGCGGGCGACGCGGCCCGGGCCAAGATCGAGCTTCGGCCGCTGACCGACGCGCAACAGCAGGACGCGCTCTTCCAGCTCTACGACGAGCGGAACATCGACAAGGTGGGGGCGGCCTTCCGGCTGCCGAGGCTGCTGCGCGGAGACAGCCGGGACTTCAACCGGGCGGTGGCGGACGCGCAGCTCCGCTTCGCCGAGGACCAGGTGTTCCAGCCCGAGCGGGACGAGTTCGACTTCCTCATCAACCGCAAGCTGCTCGCGGACATGGGCATCCGCTTCTGGCGCTTCCGCTCGCAGACGCCGGTGACGCGCGACCCGGAGCGGATGACCCAGATGGTGGAGAAGCTCGTGCGCGTGGGCGTGCTGACGCCCGAGGAGGGGCGGCTGCTCGCGGGCGACATCTTCAACCGGGAGTTCCGCAAGATCGGCGACGACTGGACCAAGCGGCCCATCACGCTGACGCTGGCGGGCATCCAGACCGGGGTGGAGGACCTGCGGGCGCGCACGGAGAAGGGCTCGCTGCTCGACGACGCCCGGCGGCTGCTCGACCTGCGAGACGAGCTTGCGGCGGAGGAGGCGCGGCTCGGCGAGCGGCGCATGGAGCTTGCCCGCCGGTACCTGGCCGGGGGCGAGCCCGAGCGCGTGGCCGTGCCCGACGACGAGTTCGCCTCGTGGTTCGAGCCGGAGGGAGCGCGCGATGCGTCCTGAGGAGCTGGCGAGGGCGTGGGCGCGCCAGGCGCAGCTCGACGCCGAGCGGGGCGTCATCGAGTGCCGGATGTGCCGGCGGCGCTCGGGGCTCGACGAGACGCTGACCCTGTGGCTGGGCGGCGTGCTCGTCTTCGCGGTGTGCGACCGCTGCGCATCCTCGCACGACATCGTGATGCGGCCGACCGAGGAGGGCATCGAGGTCCGGGGCCGCCGCCGCGGCCCGCTGGTCCTGCGGGGGCCGGCATGAGGATGACCCCGGTGGCGCGGCGGCCTTGCGAGCTGGAGCCCGGCGAGATGCGCCGCGTGCCTCAGGACCGGCGCGGCCCGCCCGTCGGCTACCACGTCTGCTGCCCGCGGTGCGGCTTCGTGACCGTGGCGCTCCACGGGCGCGACGGGCTCGAGATCGCCGAGGACGAGGGCGGCGGGCGGGTGAGCTTCTCCCGCCCGCTGCGGTGCCTGTACTGCCGGGTGCTCATCCACCTGCACCGGGGAGAGGCCCGCCTCGAGGAGGACGAGCGTGTGCGGCGGGTGCGCTACCGCTGAGGACCTCGCGCTCGTCGCCGGGGCTCGGGAGGCCGCCGAGGAGATCCTGGAGCGGTACCTGCGGGTGCGGCTGCGCAAGGCCATGAACCTCGGCAGCGCGCGGGGCTTCGACCGGGCGGTGGCTCGGCTGGCGGCGCTGCTGCGGGCCAGGGCGTCCGAGTCCGACGACGCAGCGGTGCGGGCCGCGGTGGCCGTGCTCGACGTGGACTGGCGGGGCACGACGCCGTCTCAGCGCCGGTCGCTCGTGGCGCGGGCCCTGGAGGCGGCGGGTCGCAAGACCGCCGCCGTGCCCCGGAAGGTGCAGGCCGTGTTCGGGGACGCGGCCGCGGAGGTGGTGCGGGCGACGCGCGAGTCGGTCCGCCGGGGCCAGGGCCTCGCCATCGCCGCCGACTTCAACGCGCTCGACAAGCGGATCGTCCGGCACCTGGCCACGAGCCAGACGCACTACGTGCGCGACGAGTACGGCCGCCGGCACGCGGCCTTCGGGGAGCGGGCCCGGCGCATCGTGGCCGAGGGGCTCGAGGCCGGGCTCGGCAGGGAGGACATCGCCCGCGACCTCGAGGCCGCAGCCCGCCAGGTCATCGCCGGCCGGGGCAGCTTCTACTGGGAGGTGGTCGCCGGGGCGTTCGTCTCCCGCGGCCGCTCCTTCGCCCAGCTCTCCTCCTACGCCGAGGCGGGCATCGACCGCTACGTCATCGAGGCTGTCCTCGACGAGCGCACCACGGAGATCTGCCGCTTCCTGCACGGCAAGACCTTCTCGGTGAGCCGGGGCCTGGAGC
>RFHH01000041.1 GCA_003696075.1 Acidobacteriota bacterium | reverse complement strand
TGTCCGCGGCAAGCCTCGTCGACCGCCGGTTTGAGCGGCAGGACGCTGCCGCGCCGCCAGGCGCCGTCCGCGGTGATGACGGCGCAGCATTCCCCGTCCTCGATCCGATCGGAGAGGGCTTGGGCGCTGAAGCCGGCGAAGACGACCGAGTGGATCGCACCGATCCGCGCGCAGGCGAGCACCGCCATGGCGAGTTCGGGGATCATCGGCATGTAGATCGCCACGCGATCGCCCTTGCCGATGCCTCGCGCCTTCAGCGCGTTCGCCATCCGGGAGACCTCGGCGTGCAGCTCACGGTAGGTCAGGTTCCTCGTGTCGCCGGGCTCTCCCTCCCAGCGGATCGCGATCTTGTCGCCCCGCTCCTCCAGGTGCTGGTCGAGGCAGACGGCGCTTGCGTTGAGCTTGCCTCCCACGAACCACTTCGCCCGCGGCGCCTCGCTCCAGTCGAGCACCCGCTCCCAGCGTTGGATCCAGGGGAGCTCCTCGGCGACGCGACCCCAGAACGTCTCCGGCTGTTCGATCGACTCGGCGTAGAGGCGCCGGTACTCGTCCATGCTCTTCAGGCGGGCTCGCGCCTGGAACTCGGGGGGCGGGGGGAAGCGGCGGGTCTCCTTCAGGACGTTCTCGATCTGGCTCATGGGGCACGCTCGCGGATCGGTGGTTTCCGGCGGCCCGTCCCCGGCGGGGGCGGGTCGATGGGGGTCGCGGACAGTCTACGGGAGGGAGAGGCCCCCGTCCGGCGCCGCCGGGCGGTCTCCCCCGAGTGCGGCCCGGGGATACGCGCTCGGGCGCATGGCGCGGGGGCGCGGGTCGCACCAGCTTGGTAGAGGACGAGCGGCCGGAACCGCCGTCGTGGAACCCGCCCGCGGGCGGGGGGGATCACCATGCACGAGTACGAACCTCCGTCCGTCGACGCCGTGCGGCGGGAGGGCCGGCGCGGCAGAAGCCTGCTGCTCGACCCCCGGACGAACAAGGGCACCGCCTTCACCCTCGAGGAGCGGGAGGCGTTGGGCCTCCTCGGACTCCTCCCACCCGCCATCTCCACGATCGAGCAGCAGCTCGAGCGCGCGTACGAGAACTTTCGCGCGGCCCCCGACGACTTGGCGAAGTACGTCCATCTGGCCGCGCTGCACGATCGCAACGAGGTGCTGTTCTTCCGGCTCCTGCTCGAACACCTCGAGGAGATGATGCCGATCGTCTACACGCCGACGGTCGGCTTGGCGTGCCAGCGGTTCTCCCACATCTACCGGCGCGCGCGCGGTCTGTACGTGACCCTCAGGCACCGCGGCCGGATCGTCGACGTGCTTCGGAACGCCGAGGTCCGGGCTCCGTCGGTCATCGTCGTGACCGACGGGGAGCGCATCCTCGGACTCGGGGACCAGGGCGCGGGCGGCATGGGGATCCCGATCGGGAAGTCGTGCCTGTACACGCTGTGTGCCGGCATCCCGCCCTGGACCACGATCCCCGTCATGCTCGACGTCGGCACGGACAACGAGGAACGGTTGGCGGACCCGCTGTACCTGGGGATCCGCCGCCACCGCGTGCGCGGCGAGGAGTACCAGAGCTTCGTCGACGAGTTCGTGGAAGCCGTCCGCACCGTGTATCCCGATGCGATCCTGCAGTGGGAGGACTTCCTCAAGGAGAATGCTCTCCTCCAGTTGGAGCGGTTCCGGGATCGGCTTCCCACCTTCAACGACGACATCCAGGGGACCGCGGCCGTCGTCCTCGCGGGCCTCTTCGCCGCGATGCGCGTTACCGGGGGACGATTGGCCGATCAGCGCCTCCTCATCGCCGGAGCGGGCGCCTCGGCCCAGGGCATCGCGAACCTCTTCGTCGCCGCCTTGCGCGAGGAGGGCCTGGGGGAAGCCGAGGCGAAGCGGCGGATCTGGATGGTCGACCGGCGCGGGCTCGTCCTGGACGACCGGCCGGGCTTGGAGGGGTTCAAGCGTTCGTTCGCCCGCTCGCGCGAGGAACTCGGCGGCGGGTCGTTCCGCGACCCGTCCGCGATCTCGCTCCCGGAAGCCGTGGCGCACGTGCGGCCGACGATCCTGCTGGGGACCTCGGCGACCCCCGGCCTGTTCACGGAGGAGGTCGTGCGCACGATGGCGGAGTTCGTCGCCCGCCCCGTGATCTTCCCCCTCTCGAACCCGACGTCGAAGGCGGAGTGCACTCCTGCCGACGCTCTCCGTTGGACCGACGGCCGCGCGCTCATCGCGACCGGGTCACCGTTCGAGCCGGTCGATCTCGCCGGTCGGCGCCACCGGATCGGCCAGTGCAACAACAGCTTCATCTTCCCGGGCTTCGGGCTCGGGGCCTGGGTCGGCCGGGTGCGCCGCATCCACGACGGCTTGTTCCTCGCCGCGGCCCGAGCCTTGGCGCGCTGCGTCGGACCCGAGGACCTCGCCGCGGGCGCGCTGTTTCCGGCGCTCGGGGACGTCCGTGAGGTCTCCGCGAGCGTGGCGTTGGCGACCCTGCGGCAGGCGGTCGCGGACGGCCTCGCCCGGGTCCCCGCCGACGCGGATCTCGAGCGGCTCGTCCGCGACGCGATGTGGTTCCCCGACTACCCGACACTCCTGCCCGCTGGAGGGGCCGGGGCCTAGCCCCCCACGGTCAGCCCGAC
>RFHH01000040.1 GCA_003696075.1 Acidobacteriota bacterium | reverse complement strand
GTGGTACCCCGCGTCCGCGCTGGAAGCCTACCGATGCCCGGCCGACCGGATCTTCGCCGCCCTGCGAGCGCGGAACGGCCTGCTGGCCCCGGAGTTCGCGGTGGACGCGCCCTTCGTCGCGGTGGGACTCCTCGCCCGCCGCGGCCGACGGCTGCCGGTCGTGTGGACGCTGCGGGCCAGGGCGCCCTTTAGCGACATCTGCCTCGGGCTACGGAACCGCCTCGGGAAAGACGGGCTCGTCGTCCTGTTGAGCCATCCGGGCGGAACACCCCTCTGCGTCCGCCTCGCCGGTGACGTGGTCGCCCTCGACATCCCGACTACCGACGAGGGGGACCTTGCCCTGTGGCGCGCCCTCGACGCGCTGGACCCCGGCTATCGCGAGCGCAGGATCACCGACCGGGAAGCCATCTTCGACGAGGTCACGCTGGAGTTCGCCCACGTGCCCGGCGAGCGACACGTGCTGCGTATCAACGGCCACGAGTTCGGCGGGTTCCAGCGAAGCGACCTGAAGTTCCTGCGGCTGCTGTACCTGGCCGCAGCGCGCGCCGTCGATCCCGACATCGACGGAGGGGGATGGCTGGAAAAGCACCGCCTTCAAGGCGACGAGAAGGACCACGACCTTGAGGACCTGCGCAAGGAGTTCGAGCGCTACCATCACCGCGACCTCGGCGACAGGGAGCTGAAGGCCCTCATCAAGTCCTCCCCGCGGCGTGACGGCCGCATCCGGCTCGCGGTGCAGCCCGGCCACATCCGCTTCGACGAGAGCCTTGCCCGTCTGACCTTCATCGGTGAGCGGCAGACCCGGAGCAAGAAGGGCACGCGGCGCCGCACGCCGGGAGCGAAGGCCCTGGCCGAGAACCTTGAGCGCGGCAGGCAGGTCGCGAAGAAGCTCCTCCGGGACGCCCGCAAGCTGGGCGTCGTGCCGGGGCCCATCGACCCCCAGGGGGATAGGGGAACAAGCGCTCCGGGGATGCCGGAGTAGACCCCCAACTCCACCGTGGCCTCCCCCATCCCCACGCCACGGAAGCTGGCCTCCGGAAGCTCGCGAATGGGCGCGAGCGGAACACCGGAGGACGGCAATGAGAACACGACACGGCAAGCCGGAGGAGCTGCGCTGCGAGGGCTGCGGCATCCTCCTGGCGACCATCGACGACAACGGACTCACGATCCGGCGCGGCCAGCTCCAGGTGACGGTGGGCGGTGACCTGCACGCCTCCATCGTCTGCTACCGGCCTCGCTGCCGGCGCCTGAACGTCATCCGCCTGAACACCAGGCGGCGGGGCGAGGACGCGGCCGCGTAGCGGCGCCTGGCCCCGAGTCCATTCCCAGCAACCCGAGCGCAACGACGCCCTGATTCGGCCCTCCGTGAGCGCGCGACGCCCGGCCGGAAGGCGGGCGTCACATGCGCACCACCTGGGAGGCTCTGCACCGGAGCCTCGTCCGTTCCACCGAGAGCCTGAACGCACATCGCATCTTCGAGGAGATCAAGGAGAGCAAGCCGGAGCTGGCGCGGTTCGACGCGCCGACGTCGCTCCTGGACCTGCTGCACGGCGAGGACGGCGACCTCGACGATAAGGACCTGGTCCTGCGCGCCCTGGTCGAGCTGGCGCAGGGCCGCGGCGAGACGGCGGACCTCGCGCGGGACCTGCTCTGGCTCGGGCTCTGGCCCGGGCTCGACGCCATCTACCGGCGGCACCTGCGGCACTTCGGGGAGCGCCCCGAGGAGCTGGTCTCGGAGGTTGGGGCCCGGTTCACCGACGCGGTCGCACGGGCGGACCTCGGCCGCATCCGGCGCGTCGCCGCGACCCTGGTCCGCAACACCGAGCGGGAGGTCCGCGCTGGCGAGAGGCGCACGTGGGACGCCGAGGCGCGGCGGTCCGAGCTGCCCAAGGGCGACGAGCTGGCCGACGGCGACCACCTCTCGCCCGCGGGGTACGCGCGCCGCCCCACCGGCGTCTCCGACCTCGGCCTGCCCCCGGGGATGGAGCCGGAGGACCAGCTCGCCGCCATCCGTGCCTTCGTCGCCGAGGTCGTCGGGGACGACGCCGACCTCGTGATCGGCGCGGCCGTGTACGGCGTGTCGCAGCGGGAGCTGGCGGAGCGGCTGGGCCTCACCCACGAGGCGGCCCGCAAGCGGTTCCAGCGGGCGCTGGCCCGCCTGCGGCGGCACGTCGAGGGCGAGCGGTGAGCCGGTGTCCCAGCCCGGCAGCCGGGGGCGCGTTTCCCCATCGGACCGGGCGAGAGGCCCGCCAAGGAGGTTCGAGAGATGAAGCCCCATCCCCCGCCCCGCGACCCGCTCGCCGCCCTGTTCCGGGACGTCGTCCTGGTGCTGGGCGGGGTGTTCGCGGTCCGCGGGACCGACGACGAAACCGTCCGGCGCGTGGCGGCTGGCCTCGAGCGCGCGTGGCGGCGCGCCCGTGGCGGCACCGGCCGCTCCGCGCCTCCCGTCCCCAACCTGGCGCCGCACCCGGCCATCGCCGCGCTGCTGCGCCTGACCGAAGCGGAGGAAGCGTAGCCATGACCGAGCAGAAGGCGCGGGCCGTGCCCGCCACCCGACCCGACGAGTTCGTCCGCCTGCCCGGCCTCTTCAGGCGCTGGGAGATCGAGCGCGTGCTCGAGGCCGGCCAGGACTTCCACATCGAGGAGGCGGGCACCGCCTCCGACGGAACCCCGCTCTTCGCCGTGTACCGGCGGGAGCCCAACCCCAACCACCGAGAGGAGGCGTGAGCGATGACGACGAAGAACATGTGGGAGCGCACCGCGGAGCTGGCCCGGCAACACGACCAGGGCAGCGGCACCTGGCTGAAGCTGGCCAACGACGGCGACAAGGCGGTCGTGGTGTTCCTGGGCGAGCCGTACCCGCGCGAGGTCTGCTTCGTGGACGGCCGCTACGTGCCGTTCGACGAGGAGCTGCGGGCCAAGGGCTACAAGCCCTCGCTGCGGGTGGCCCTGAACGTGGCCCTCTACGACACCAAGGAGGTCAAGGTCCTCGAACAGGGGATCGTGTTCTTCAAGCAGCTCCTGCAGATCCGCTCGAAGCGGTCGCTCGACGAGTGGGCCTTCGAGGTGGAGCGGCACGGGGCGGCCAAGGACCCGAAGACCACCTACAGCATCCTGCCGGAGCACAAGCTGACGCCCGAGGAGCAGGCCGAGTTCCAGGCCCTGCCGCTTCACGACCTCGAGAAGCTCTACAGCGGCGGCGAGGACCTGGGCAGCTACGACCGCAGGGCCGAGGCGGCCGTGGATCCGCGGACCGCGCAGTCCATCGTGCAGTCGCTCAAGGCCCTGCCCAGGGAGGCGGTGGACCGGTTCTGCGCCAAGTTCGGCGTGGCCCGGATCCGGGACCTGCCCGCCTCGCAGGTCGACCGCGCGCTCGCCTTCGTGGACGCGCTCGAGGCCGAGTTCGGGGCCAAGAAGGACGACGACGCGATTGACCCCTTCGCCTGATGCGCCGGGGTCACGGCGCACGAGAGCGGAGGCGGCCGTGAGCGACTATCTCTCCGAGGTGTTCGGGGATTGCGGGCTCTTCGCGGCCCGCTTCCCCGGCTACGAGATGCGCGAGGGCCAGGTGGCGCTCGCCCGCATGGTCGACGAGGCCATGCGGAGCGGGCGCCACGCCCTCGGCGAGGGCCCCTGCGGCACGGGCAAGGGCGTGGCCTACGGCGTGCCCGCGGTCTGGCACGCGCGGCACCGGGGCAAGCAGGTGGTGATCGCCACCGCCAACATCGCCCTGCAGGAGCAGCTCGTGGGCAAGGACCTGCCGCTCCTGGCCGAGGTCATGCCGTGGCCCTTCACCTTCACGCTGCTCAAGGGGCGCAACAACTTCCTGTGCCTCGACCGGCTGCGCGAGTCGGAGGCCCGCGGCGAGCTGGCGGGCCTCTACGACGACGAGCAGGACCGGCAGATGCGGGCGGTGCTCGCCTGGGCCCGCGAGACGCGGACCGGCGACGTGTCCGAGCTGCCCTTCGTGCCGCTGCCGCAGGTCTGGTCGAAGGTCTCGGTGTCGTCCGACGAGTGCAAGGGCGACGGCTGCCCCTTCCGCGACGAGTGCTTCGCCGAGCGGGCCCGGGCGGCGGCGCGCGAGGCGGACATCGTGGTCACCAACTACCACCTGCTGTTCGCCCACCTGGCCCTGCGGCGCGAGACCGGCCAGGACCTGGTGCTGCCGCCCTTCGACCTGCTGGTGCTCGACGAGGCGCACGAAGCGGCCGAGATCGCGCGGGACTTCTTCGGTTTCTCCGTCTCGGCGCACACGGCGAACCGCCTCGCCCGCTACGCGGCCGACCTGGGCGACACGCGGCTCGCCGACCGGCTCCGCCAGCGCGCCGCGGAGCTGTTCGACCGGGTCGCCGCCTACGCCCGCTCCCCGCTCTACCGCTGCCGCCTTCGGCAGCCCGGCTTCGTGGACCCCTCGGCGCTCGCCCGTGAGATGGAGGCGCTCGCCGCCCTGGGCGAGGCCGTGGCGGACGACGAGTGGCGCGACCGGGAGGAGCGGGCCACGGGGCGCACCGCC
>RFHH01000039.1 GCA_003696075.1 Acidobacteriota bacterium | reverse complement strand
CCCCGCCGCTGCCCCCGGAGCACCTGGCCGACGTCCCGTGGCCCCCGGAGTGGCGCGTCGCCGAGGCGGACCGATACCGGGGCGAACGGGGAGAGGTCGAGTGGGTGCTCCTCGAGGCGGACGCCGCGGAGCCGGCCGCGGCCGTCGCGCGCGTCCTCGACCTCCTGGCGTCGGCCTACGGGGAAGACGAACTCCGCAGCCTGACCGAGGGACGGGGTCCGGCGCCGAAAGCCGTGGGGCAGATGCGCGCGGGCCGCGTCGCGGCGGTCGCCGAGGGGGAGCGGCGGGACGGGCTCACGATCGTCCGCGTCACGATCCAGGTGGATGTTCCGCCGTCTCCGGCCACCACGCCCTGACCACCGCGTGAGCGGCACGAAGCCGCTCCACCGCGGCGCTCCACAGCGCGGTGTCTCCCCGGCGCTCGCAGGCGCGGCGGGCCTGCTCGAGGTGTTCCCGGGCGCGCGGATACTGGCGCGGATCGCCGGCCGCGAGCGCCCGTTCGGCCAGATGGATCCTGATGCGAGCCGCTGCGGCGGGCGACTGCTCGTCGAGCCTCAGGCAAGCGGCGTCGAGGACCTGCTCGCCGGCGGCGAGGACGTACGCCGGGGCCATCTCGAGACGGTCGACGAGGCGCTCGGTGGCGCCGGCCGCCAGGCAGACCTCGACGAAGGCGGTCGCGTCGGCGGAGGCCTCGCACAGGTCGAGCGCACGCCGCCGCCACTCGGCGCGCTCGGAGGGATCGACGACCGCCAGCAGCCGCCGCAAACCCGGCGCGCTCGGCTCGGCGCGGTAGGCCTCCCACGCCAGCTCGATCGCCTCGCGCCGGCGATCGAGCCTGAGCAACAACTCGATGCGCAGGTCGTCGATCGCCGCCCGCTCGCTCCGCCGCGCGCGGTTCCGGCCCTTCTCGGCCCAGCGCAGCGCTTCGAGGTGATCGCCTCGCCGCGCGAGGTGACGGACCGCGGCCAGGATCTCGCCGCCGTGCCGGCCGTCCGGGTCGCAATGGGCGAGGAAGTCCTCCATGTCTCCCCGGGCCTCGGCGGCCTCTCGCAGCGCCCGGCGCAAGGTGACCACGAGCGGATCTCCGTGGCCCTCCCCGTCTTCGACGAGTTCCCCCCGGCGGGCTCGCAGCCTCTCGTCGAGCGAAGCCGCCAGAAGCGTCCGGAGCGTGTCGAGGCCGACATCGCCGAGTGCTTCGGCACCCTCGCGCACCAGGCCCGCGAAGACCCCGCCCGCGTCCTCCACGATCCACCCGAACAGGATCCGCGCGAGCCTCTGGCGGTCGCGCCCGGGAACCGAAGCCCATCCGGTGCACCATTCCCGGAGGAGATCGCGCGCCAACCGGGCCAGGATCCCGTCCCGGTCGTCGGCCTCGTCGATCCGCCGCCACACGAGTGCCGCCATTTCCTCCAGGAGGTCGAGGGCCCCCTCCGGCCGCCCGCCGCCGAGGAGCCGCCCGACGGAGGCGGCGACGTCGCGGACGTCGCTCGCCACGCGGGCGATCTCGTGCCGCCTCAGCCGCACGCCCGGCCGGAGCGCGGCGCGGGCCGCCTGGCGGAACAGTTTCAGATCGAGGTCGGCCGGCTCCGCGCGCGGCTCGGCGAGCCGGGCCGCGAGCGCTCCGTCGCCTGCCGCGAGCTCGACGAGTTCCGCGACGAGTTCTTCCTTCCTCCAGGAAAACAGCTGGCCGCGGAGAGCTTCGAGCGCTTCGGGCGAGGGAGGCGGCGTCTTTCCGGTGGCGGGCGGAGAGTCCCCCTCGACGCTCCGGTCGGAGGCGACCCGCGGGGCTCGCGAGGCACGAGCGGCTTGGCTCTCGAGCTGATCGAACAGCTCCGGCTCGAGGGCCAGCGTCATCAGAACCGCCCCGACGTGCCAGCAGACGCCGCGGGAGTACGGGCAGGAGCACTGCGGCTCGAGGAAGCCCTCCTGGAGGCGGATGACGCAGTGATACGGCGTCGTCGAGGATCCGGTGACGTGAGCGCGCAGGCTCTCGCCGTCGACCCAGATCTCCTCGACCCGTCCGTCCTCGGCGTACTCCTGCGCGCGGCTGATGACGTGACCGCGCTCGAGGAACGACTCGATCGCGGGAAGCGTCATCCCGCGGAGGTGCCGGATCAAGGACCGCGCGCTCACGTGCGCTCCCCTCTCCCGCGGCCCCGCGTCCGGCCCGGCGCCGGCCCGGCCGGTTCCCCGGGACGCGGGCTGCGGGGGTCCCCCGAAAGATACCCCCGACCGGCCGCCCCCGCGCGCGATGGCCGCGCCGCCGGGCCCGAACTTATGTTTCCGGCGGGACCGACGGCATGTCGAAGCGCGCGGCGCGGAAGGCCCGCTGGGCGGGACTTCGTGGCGACTACGCCACGGCCGGCGACCTCTACCGCCTCGCCGGCGAGCCGGAGAAGGCGCTCCGAATGTACCGCAAGGGGCGGCTCTACCGGCTCGCCGCCCAGGTCGCCGACGAGCTGGGGGACTTCGAGCAGGCTTCGCTGGACTACGAGCGGGGCGGGCTGCCCCTGGAAGCCGCCGAGGCCGCGCTCCGGGCCGGTGACCGGGAGCGGGCCGCCCGGCTCTTCGTGACCGCAGGCCAGACGCGCCGCGCGGCCGAGATCCAGGAAGCGGGCGGACGCCCGGCGGCGGCCGCGCGCCTGTACGAACTCTCCGGCGATCTGCGCCGCGCCGCCCGGCTCTTTCTCGACGCCCGCCAGCCGGAACGCGCCCTCCGCGCGATCGAGAAGCTCCTGCGGGACTCGGGCCTGGGCGGAGGGTCCCGCCGGGAACTCCTCGAGCTCGCCGCCCGCGGAGCGAAACAGCTCCTCGCCGCGGGCGAGCCGGCGCGTGCGGCGGGTTGGCTCGAGCGGGCCGGAAAGATGGCGGAGGCCGCCCGGGCGTGGGAGCGGGCCGGCGACGCGGAGCGCGCGATCCGGGCGTGGCTGGCGTCCGGTCAGGCCGAGCGGGCGGCGGAGGTGGCGGAGCGGGCCTTCCCGGACCGGCTCGGCGCCGAACCGGCGGCGCGGGCCTATGCGGCGGCCGAGATGTGGGGGCCGGCGGCGACGCTCTTCCTCGAGGCGGGCCTCCCCGGCGAAGCCGCCGCCTGCTTCGAGAAGCTCGGCTGTCCCGTCGAGGCGGCCGCCGCCTACGAAGCGGCGGGTGATCCCATCGCGGCGGCCGAGCGGTTCGAGCAAGCCGGAGATCTCGCCTCCGCGGCCCGGTTGTACCGGCTGGCGGGGGAGGTCGGAGAGGCGGCGCGCTGCCTGGAGTCGGCGGGAGAGATCGAGGCCGCCGCCGAGGCCTTTCTCGAGGCTGGGGAGCGGGTGCGGGCGGCGAGGCTGCTCGATGCCCTCGGGGCCCAGGACCGGGCGCTCGAGATCCTCCAAGCGGTCGGGTCGGACTCCCCCGAGCGGCCCGCCGCGGCGCTGGCGTTGGCGCGTCTGTTCGAACGGAAAGGGATGGGGTCGGTGGCCGTCAAGCACTACCGGGAGGCGCTGGCCGCCCCCGGAACCGCTCTCGACGACTCCGAGCGGATCGACGCGTGGTACCGGCTCGGAACGCTGCTCGAATCGCTGGGGCGGGCGCGCCAGGCGGCGGCCGCTTTCAAGGAGGTCGTGGCGAGGGACTACCGGTTCCGCGACGCGGCGGCGCGTCTCGAACGCCTCCACCGCGTCGATCCGGGCGACGCCGGAAACCGACGGGAGCGCCGCCTCCCCAGCCGGTACGCCGTGCTCCGCCCGCTCGACCTCGGACTGCCGGGCGAGGCCTTTCTGGCTCTCGACGCGACGATGGAGCGGGAGGTGTGCCTGCGGCGATTCGGTCCCGACCGCCTCCCCACCGATGCGGCGATCGAGCGGGTGCTCGGCGACGTGCGGCGGGTGGCGCGCTTGCACCATCCCGCCATTGCCGCGATCCACGATGCCGGCCGCGACGACAAGGGGCTCTTCATCGTCCAGGAGCACGTGCGCGGCCGGTCCCTCCGGGCGATCCTCGAAGCGGAGGGACCGCTCGACGCCCCGCGGGCGGTGCAGGTCCTCACCAGGGTGGCCGAGGCGCTCGATTACGCCCACGGCCTCGGGCTGCTCGCACGCGTTCTCAGGCCCGAATCGATCATCGTGACGCCTTCTTGGGAGATCAAGATGATCGATTTCGGCTTGGCCCTCCGGCAGAGGGGTCGCACGGGCGCGCCGGATCCGTACAGGCCGCCGGAAGCGAATCGTGGCGAGCGCATGGACCCCTCGTCGGACGTCTACCTGCTGGGTGTGCTCGCGTGGGAGATGCTCGCCGGATCCCCTCCTCCCCCGCCCGACCCATCCGGGGGGGCTCCGCCCCGGCTGCCCGTGGCCCCCGATCGCCCCGTGCCCGACTTGCTGCAGAAGGTCGTCTCGCGCTGCCTGGCCCCGAGCCGCCTCGACCGCTACGGGTCCGCCCAGCAGCTCCTCGAGGAGCTGCACGGCACCTCCCTCCTTCCCGGAACCCTGCTGGCGAATCGCTACGAGATCCTGCGCGAGCTGGGACGGGGAGGCATGGGCACCGTGTTCGCCGCCCGCGATCTCGTGCTCGACGAACCGGTCGCCCTGAAGGTCCTCACCGGCCCCCTCGACGAGACGGTCGAGAAGCGGTTCATCCAGGAGATCCGGCTCGCCCGGCAGATCAACCACCCGAACATCGTCAGGGTCCACACGTTCGAGCGCTGGCGTGACCTTCGGTTCATCGTGATGGAGTTCATCGACGGCGTCGATCTGCGCGCCTGGGCGGCGTCGAGGCGCCGGATTCCTCTCGGCCAGGCGCTCGACCTCGCGGCGGGGGTCGCGGCCGGCCTCGCCGCCGCCCACCGACTCGGGATCGTGCACCGCGACGTGAAACCGGAGAACGTGCTCATCGACGCCGAGGGCCGGCCGCGGCTGGTCGACTTCGGCATCGCGCGCCAGGGAGACGTGCACCTGACCCGCGAGGGTCTCGTCATCGGGTCGCCGGCCTACATGGCACCGGAACAGATCCGCGGGGAGGCGACCGACCAGCGGGCCGACCTGTACGCTCTCGGGATCCTGACGTACTTCCTGGTCACCGGCCGCGAGCCGTTCACCTCGGAGAACGTCGCCGAGATCCTCCAGCAGCAGCTCGAGGAGACTCCCCCGCCGCCCTCCTCGCTCCGCCCCGGCGTACCGGCGGCGCTCGACGCCCTGCTGGCCAGGGTGCTCGCCAAGGATCCGAACCGGCGCCCGCCGAGCGTCTTCGCCTTCCTCGAGGAGCTCGGCGCGGTGCGCGCCGCGCTGAAGGTCGTCACGGCCTGACCTCCCGGAGCCGGGACGCCGCCCCGCAACGCCGGACGCTCCCGCCGTCCCCTGGGTTCCGCGCCTGCGAGGAGGGGGCTCGGCGGCCGGACCCGACCCTCGTGTCCGCCGGAGAGGATCGGTGGATGCTCCGGGATGGACCCGGCGGGGAGCGCCGTCCCGAGTCCCGCGCCGGGAGGAGGAACGGATGTCACGTCCCGAGGTTGCCGTCCGCATCGCGATCGGAGACCTGCTCCGGAGGATGCGGCGCGAGGAAAGGCTCTCGCTCGACGAGGTGGAGCGTTTGACGCGTGCGGTCGGGGTCAGGGTCACCCGGTCCCACTTGTCCCGCGTCGAGACCGGACAGGCGGACCTGGCCCTGCCGAGGTTCCTGGCGCTCATGCGGGCGCTCGGCAGACCGAGGGGAGGGGCCGCGGAAGCGGTGGACGCGCTCCTGGCGGCGGTAGGGATCGTGCCCGCACCCGGCGGAGAGCCCGATCCCGCCCCGGAAGCGGCCGCGGACGGAGAGCCGGATCCCGCGGCGGTCGCCGGCGCCCTGAGAGTCGAGGCGGCGAGGGGGTTGATCGGGCGCCGCGGCGCTTCCCTCGCCCGGCGGCTCGCCGCAGCGGAGGCGGCGCTCGGCAGGTGGCGCGCGGCGGAGCGCGCCCTCGAGCGGGCCCTCGACCTGGCGCCGGACTCGTCGGCCCCTGTTCTCTTCCTCCAGCTCGCCGTCGCGGCGGCCGCCCGCGGCCGGCCGCTGTACTCCGCGGTCATCGCGGAGGGGGCGGCCCGGATGCTTCCGGTCACCGCGCGGCTGGTGCGCGCCCAGGCGGAGATCGCGGCGGGGCGGCCGCTGGCGGCCGTCGAGTCCCTCTACGGCGCCCGCCTGCCCGAGGAGGCGCACCTGCTCGCCGACACGCTCGCGGCGGAGGGTTACCTCGCGGCCGGCCATCCCCGCACGGCGTGGCGCATCGCCTCCCGCGATCCGGCGGCAGAGGCCGACCCGGCGGCACGGGCCGAGTTCCTCCTCGCGCGGGCCCGCTGCGCGCGCGGCATCCGCCGTCCCACGGCCGGGTTGAGGGCCCTTTCGAAAGCGCGCCGGCTGGCGCGGGAGGCGCGGTTGCCGGAGCTGGTCGCGCGGATCGAGATGGAGGCCGGCCGGTGCCATCGCGCCGCGGGCGACCCGGGGCGCGCCCGCGCCTCGTCGCGCACCGGAACGGCGATCCTCCGGCGCCTGTCGGCGGATCGGCCGCTCCCGGGTGGGGGCGCCTGGCAGAGTCTCCTCAGAGCCGCCGAACGGGAGGCGGGCACTCCCCCGCTCGCCGCTCAGCGCGGCAGGCCGAGCCGGTCGGGCAGCCGGGCGAGCTCGTCCACCGTGATGTCCCCCGGGACGCGGTAGCCGACGGCGAGCACTCCCGCGGCACGCGCCGCGGCGATGTCCAGCGGCGTGTCCCCCACGAGCGCCGCCTCCCCGGGATTCACCCCGGCGCGGGCCACCGCCACGAACAGGAGGGCCGGGTCCGGCTTTCCCCGGAGCACCTCGTCCCCCGTGGCGAGCACGTCGACCATGGGGCGGAAACGGAGCTCCCGGAGCACCGCCTCGGCCATCCCCGCCGGGCTATTGGTGACCACACCGGTCACGCGGCCGGCCTTGCGGCACGCGAGAAGCGCGGCCTCCGCACCGGGTACCGGCCGCACGCGCCCCGCTTCCTCGACAAAGGCCTCCTCGTACTCGCGAGCCAGCCGCGCCGGCGACTCGCCCGGAAAGAGCGTCTCGCAGTCCGCGCGGAGCCCCTGGCCCCAGACCTCGCGCACGCGGTCCGGCCCGAGCGGCGGAAGGCCGCGGCGGCGCCGGCACCGGTCGAGCACCGCGCACCAGACGTCGAAGGTGTCCGCGAGCACCCCGTCGAGATCGAACAGGACCGCCCGCAGGGGGCCGGCGGGGCGGCGCGGAGGAACACCGGACCGCGTCACGGAAAACCGCCGCCCGCCGCCGCCCGGGGAAGCGACCCCCGGCGGCCTCGAACCGGTCCCCGCTCCCGCTGCGGCCGCGCCGGCCGCCGGACCGCCGGGAATCCCGGCCGGTTAGAATGCGCGCCATGCCCGCCGGTACCCATGCTCGGCCCCGCGTCCCGGTGCTGCGCCGGGCCGCGACGCTCGCGCGGCTCGTGAGGGAGCGGCGCTGGCGGGATCTGCGCGTGGCTCTCGAGAGGAGCACCTTCCCCAAGGGGCTTTTCTTCGTCACGCGCCTGGTGTTCTGCCGGATGACCGAGGTCGCCGTGCCGCCCATCCCGCTGCCCCACTTCGACGTCCGGGAAGCGACGCCGGCGGACGAGCCTCTCCTCCAGCAGGTGCGCGCGCGCCGGCGCGGCTACGCGCCGCAGTTCGAGGCCGGACACGTCTGCTTCCTGGTCATGGCGGGGAACCGCCCGGCGGCCTACGGCTGGTACGAGTGCGGGGGAATCCACGTGTCGCGCCCGAACGGCTACACGTTCGACATGGGACCGCACGGCTGCTGGTCCTACGCCATCGAGGTCCATCCGGAGTTCCGCCTCAAGGGCGCGCTGATCAAGCTCTGGACCGAGGCCGTCCCGCGCCTCCGGAGCCGCGGGGTGCGGGCCATCTACACGTCGATGCCGTCGGACGAGAACCTCATCTCGCTCAAATCGCACCAGCGCCTCGGATTCGAGATCTTCTGCCGCCTGACGGTGGTGCGGCTGGCGGGGGTCACGTGGCACCGCGTCGAGCCCGTCTCCGGCCCGGCGGCCTCCGGCTTCGGCCCGTGGCACGGTACCGACCCCTCCCCCGTCGCGGGTGAACCTCACTGATCCGCCCGCTGGGACTCGATGAACCGCGCGATGCTGTCGACCGAACGGAGGTCGTCGAGGTCGAGCGAAGCGATATCGATGGAGACGCGGAAGACACGCTCCACGTGGGCCAGCAGGTCGACGAACGTCAGCGAGTCGAGCAGCCCGGATTCGATCAGATCGCAGTCCTCCGAAGGCACCTCCACCTGGATCTCCTCGCGGAGGATTCGCGCCACCTCTTCCCTGATGCGGCCGTTTTGGAGGGCTCGTTCCTTCCCCATGCGTCGCTCCGGACCGCGCCGCGTGGCGCCGGCGGGGGCAAATGTACGGCCGCGGGGCCCCCGGTCAACCCGCGTCGGCGGCGGCGAAAGCGGCCCGGATCGCCTTCCGGTCGACCTTCCCGTTGGGCGTCCTCGGAAGGGCGTCCCAGGCCCGGAACCGGTGGGGGATCATGTACGCGGGCAGGTCGCGCGCCAGCGCCGCCTTGATCTCCCGCGGCGGCGCCTCCCGGCCCCGCTGCGGCACGTACGCGCAGCAGATCGACCACCCCTCGAATCCGTCGGTCGGAACCGCGACCACCGCCGCCTCCCGCAGCCAGGGAACCGCTGCGAGAGCCGCCTCGATCTCGCCGAGTTCGATCCGGTATCCGCGGCTCTTGATCTGCGAGTCCGACCGGCCCAGGTAGTAGAAGAGGCCGTCCTCTCCCTGCCGGGCCAGATCGCCCGTCCGGTAGGCGCGCTCCCCGGGGCGCTGGGGGTGAGGCACGAAGGCTTGCGCCGTGCGCTCCGGATCGCGCCAGTAGCCGGCCGCCACTCCCACGCCCGCGATCCACAGCTCCCCCGTGCGTCCGGGCGGAAGCACGCGCCCATCCTCGCCGACCACGAACAGCTCCTCGCCGCCGCACGGCGAGCCGATGGGAATCTCCTCGCGATCGCTCGCCGGCACCGCCGGAACGGTGTAGTAGCTGCTCGCGATCGTGGCCTCCGTCGGGCCGTAGAGGTTCGTGAACCGGACGTGCGGCAGGCGGGCCATGAAGTAGCGCAGCGACGGGGTCGGGAAGACCTCCCCGCACCACATCAAGCGCTTCATCTCGGGGAAGTCGCCCTCACCGACGGCATCGAACTTGGCGAGATAGTTGAGGATCGAGGGAACGGAAAACCACTGCGTCAGGCGCCGCTCCCGGATGAACTCGGCCAGCTTTCCCGGTAGCAGGTTCAGCCGCGGCGGCACGAGATGCAACTCGGCGCCGGCGGAGAGGCTCCCGTAGATATCGTACGTCGACAGGTCGAAGAACAGAGGGGAATGCCCCGAGTGCCGGTCGCCGGGGCGGACATCGAAGTAGCTGTTCGCCCACGCGACGAACGCCAGCACGTTCGCGTGGGTGATCACCACACCCTTCGGCTGGCCGGTGGAACCGGAGGTGAAGAGGATGTGGGCCGGCGCGTCTCCGGCCACCGCGGCCGGCGGCTCGGGCGCGGCCGAGGCCGCCGCCGCCCGGAGCGGCACCGCCTCGAGCCCGGCCGGCGGTTCCCCTTCCGCACCGCCCCAGGCGACCCGCGCCGCTCCGGCCGCGGCGGCGCATTCGCGCCACGCCCCGGCCGTCCGCGGCCCGACGAGCACGACCGCCGGCTCGCACGACCGGAGGATCTTCGCCGCCCGCGCGGGCGGGCTTCCCGGATCGAGCGGAACGTAGACGCCGCCCGCGCAGCTCGACGCGAGCATCGCCGAAACCGCCTCGATCGACTTCTCGAGCCAGATGGCGACCCGATCGCCCCGCCCGACGCCCAGCTCGCGCAGCACCGCGGCCGTGCGCAACACGGTCCCGGCGAGCTCGCCGTAGGTGACCTTGCGATCCCCGTCGACGATCGCGACCGCGTCCGGCCGCGCCTCCGCCTGGTCGAGGAACGGCTCGTGCAAGGCGCTGGCCCGCACCGTACCTCCCGCGCCCCCCCTCGCGGCGAAATTATCGGCACGCTCGCTGCCTGCGTCCACCGCTTCCGTGGATCTCCTGAAGCGCCCGAGTCCCGACGCGGCCTTCCCGCATCGCCGCGATCGCTTCCGCTGCCGCGGCGGCGCCCGCCAGGGTGGTGATGAGCGGAATCCGCCGCTGCAGCGCCGTGAACCGTATGGCCCGCTCGTCGAAATAGGACGGCGCGCCGAGCGGCGTGTTGATGACGAGATGAACCTCGCCGCTGAGCATGCGGTCCACCACGTGCGGCCGACCCTCGTTCACCTTGTAGACGCGCTCGACCTCGATGCCGCGCTCCGACAAGAACTCCGCCGTTCCCTTCGTCGCGAGCAGGTGGAATCCGAACTCCCTCAGACGCCTCGCCACCGGCGGCAGCGCCGGCTTGTCGCGGTCGTGCACCGACAGGAACGCCGTGCCTTCCCGCGGGAGCTCCGTTCCGGCCGCCGTCAAGCCCTTCCAGAGCGCCTCGCCCAGGTCCTCTCCGATTCCCATCACCTCCCCGGTCGACTTCATCTCCGGGCCGAGCACGGGATCCTCCCCGGGGAATCGGGTGAACGGGAACACCGGTTCCTTGACGAACACACACCGCTCGTAACGCGGTTCTTCGATCCCCTGGTCCGCCAGCGATTCCCCGAGCATGATCCGCGTCGCCACCTTCGCCAGCGGGATGCCCGCCGCCTTCGACACGAACGGAACCGTACGGGAGGCCCGCGGGTTCACTTCCAGGACGTAGGGCCGTCCGCCCTGCACCGCGAACTGGACGTTCATCAACCCCCGCACCTCGAGCGCCAGGGCGAGACGCCGCGTCATGTCGCGAAGCAGCGGCTCGACCTTCCTCACCTCCCCGCTGAGGGCCGGGATCACGCAGGTGCTGTCGCCCGAGTGGACGCCGGCCTTCTCGATGTGCTCCATGACCGCGCCGATCACCACCCGTTCGCCGTCGCACAAGGCGTCGACGTCGAGCTCGGTCGCATCTTCCAGGAAGCGATCGAGCAGCACCGGATGCTCCGGCGACGCCTCCACCGCCAGCCGCATCATCTGCTCGAGAGAATCCTCGTCCCAGCAGACGAACATCGCGCGCCCCCCGAGCACGTACGACGGCCGGACGAGGAGCGGGAACCCGATCCGGCGCGCGATCTCTTTGGCCTCCTCCAGGCTGCGCGCCGTCCCCCACTCGGGAGCCGGGATGTCCAGTTCCCTCAGGAGCGCTCCGAAGCGTTCGCGGTCCTCCGCGAGGTCGATGCTCTCCGGAGACGTCCCGAGGATCTTCACGCCCGCGCGCATCAGCGGGATCGCGAGCTTCAGCGGCGTCTGGCCGCCGAACTGCACGATCGCGCCCTCGGGGCGCTCCTTCTCCGCGATCTCGAGAACGTCCTCCAGGGTCAGCGGCTCGAAGTAGAGGCGGTCGGAAGTGTCGTAGTCCGTCGACACGGTCTCAGGGTTGCAGTTGACCATGATCGACTCGATGCCCGCCTCCCGCAGGGCGAACGACGCATGGACGCAGCAGTAGTCGAACTCGATTCCCTGGCCGATCCGGTTCGGTCCCGACCCGAGGACCATCACCTTCCGGCGCCCCGTGGGATGGGCTTCGCACTCCTCCTCGTAGGTCGAGTACAGGTAAGGCGTGTGCGCCTCGAACTCGGCCGCGCAGGTATCGACCCTCTTGTAAACGGGCCGCAGGCCGCACGCCCAGCGATGCCTCCGGAGTTCCTCCTCGGCGCAGCCCAGCAGGATCGACAGCTGCCGATCCGAAAACCCGAGTCGCTTCGCCGCCAGCAGCAGCTCCTCGGGAACGTCCTCCAGCGTGAACGCCCGCAGCTTGCCCTCGACGTCGACGATGTCCGATATCTGGCGCAGAAACCACGGGTCGACCTGCGTTGCGTCGGCGATCTTCTCCACCGGCCAGCCGGCCAGCAGCGCGTGCTTGATGTAGAACAGCCGCTGCCAGTTCGGGGTCGCCAGCCGCTCTCCGAGGCGATGCGGGTCGACCACCTTCGTCCCGTCGCCGCCCAACCCGTAGCGGCCCGTCTCCAGACTCCGCAACGCCTTTTGCAGCGCCTCCGGGAACGTCCGGCCGATCGCCATCGCCTCCCCGACCGACTTCATCTGCGTGCCGAGGTCCGGCGGCGTGGCCGGGAACTTCTCGAACGCCCACCGCGGGACCTTCACGACGACATAGTCGATCGACGGTTCGAAACTCGCCGGAGTCTCCTTGGTGATGTCGTTCGGAATCTCGTCCAGCGTGTAGCCGAGCGCGAGCTTGGCGGCGATCCGGGCGATCGGGAATCCGGTCGCCTTCGAGGCCAGCGCCGAGGAGCGTGACACGCGGGGATTCATTTCGATGACGAGCAGCCGGCCCGTGCGCGGATCGACGGCGAACTGAATGTTGCTCCCGCCCGTTTCGACGCCAACCCGCCGGATCACGGCGAGGGCGGCGTCGCGCATTCTCTGGTATTCCCGGTCCGTCAGCGTCTGGGCGGGCGCCACCGTGACCGAGTCGCCGGTGTGGACACCCATCGCATCGAAGTTCTCGATGCTGCAGACGATCACCACGTTGTCCGCGCGATCGCGCATGACCTCCAGCTCGTACTCCTTCCAGCCGATGATCGACTCCTCGACCAGCACCTGGTGTATCGGGGACAGGTCGAGACCCCTCGACACCACCTCGCGGAACTCCTCCGCGTTCCAGGCCACCCCGCCTCCCGTGCCGCCCAGGGTGTAGGACGGGCGCACGACGACGGGCCAACCCAGCGGTTCCCGCAAGCGCTCGGCCTCTTCGACCGACGTCGCGAACCCTCCGCGCGGCATCTCGAGGCCGATCGATTCCACCGCCTCCCGGAATCGCTCCCGGTTCTCGCAGATCTCCACCGCCTCCCGCTTCACGCCGACCATTTCGACGCCGTACCGCTCGAGCGCCCCGGTGCGATCCAGCTCCACAGCCAGATTCAGTGCCGTCTGCCCGCCGACGGTGGGGAGCAGTGCGTCGGGCCGCTCTTGTTCCAGGATCCGCTCGAGCACCTCCGGGACGAGTGGCTCCACGTAGGTGCGGGCCGCGATCTCCGGATCGGTCATGATCGTCGCCGGATTCGAGTTCACGAGGACGACCTCGACACCTTCCTCCGCCAGCGCCTTGAGGGCCTGCGTTCCCGAGTAGTCGAACTCGCACGCCTGGCCGATGACGATCGGACCGGACCCGATCACCAGCACCTTCCGGATATCCTTCCTCGGGCGCATCACCGCGCCTCCCTCAGCGCCCCCCGGACAAAAAAAGGGGCCGCCCCGCGGCGACCCGCACCTCCTGCCCCATCGGGCGCCGGCATCACTCCTCGGCCCCGGCGGCCGCCTCCTCAGCGCCGACGAGCTCGATGATGGCCATCTCCGCGGCATCCCCGCGCCGCGGCATCAGCCGCAGGATCCGCGTGTAGCCGCCCGGCCGCTCCGCGTAGCGCGGCGCAATCTCGTCGAACAGCTTCTTGACGAGCGTGCGGTTTCCCAGCTCGCGGGCGACGAGCCGCCGCGCGTGCACGCTGTCCTTCCTCGCCTTGGTGATCAGCCGCTCCGCGTAGGAGCGGAGCTCCTTCGCCTTCGGGACCGTGGTCCGGATCCGCCCCTGCTCGAACAGAGCGGTGGCGAGGTTACGAAGCGTCGCGCGCCGGTGCTCCGTCTTCCGGCCGAGCTTCCTTCCTGCCCAACGGTGTCTCATCGCCGTCACACCTCCGCGCCAGGCGGCGCGTCACAGCTGGCCGGCAGCGCTCGAGCCAACGCGCATCCCGAGCGACAGCCCCATGTCGGCCAGAAGCTCCTTGATCTCGTTGAGCGACTTCCGCCCGAAGTTCTTCGTCTTCAGAAGCTCGGCCTCGGTGCGCTGCACGAGATCCCGGATCGTCTCGATGCCCGCGTTCTTGAGGCAGTTGTACGAGCGCACCGACAAGTCCAGTTCGTCGATCGACCGGTCCAGGTGCTCCCGGAGCTTCTCGTCCTCTTCCGACACCATCTCACGCTCCAGCTCGAGATGGTCCTCGAAGTTGATGTAGATCGCGAGATGGTCCTTCAGGAGCTTCGCCGCCTTGGCGATCGCCTCCTGCGGCGTGATCGAGCCGTCCGTCCACACCTCGAGGGTCAGCTTGTCGTAATCAGTGGACCGCCCGACGCGCGCCGGGTCCACGGTGAAGTTCACGCGGCGGACCGGCGAGTGCACCGAGTCGATCGGGATGTAGCCGAGCCCGAGGTCCTCGTCGAGGTTCTGGTCCGCCGGCACGTAGCCGCGGCCGGGCTTGATGCGCATCTCCATCTCGAGGGAGCCTTCGTCGGACAGCGTGGCGATCACGGCGTCCGGATCGAGAACCTCGACATTCGAGCTGCACTCGATGTCCTTCGCGGTGACGACCTTCTTCCCCTTCGCCACGATCCGAGCCGTTTCCACCTTCGGCAGGTGCATTTTCAGCGGCACCCGCTTCAGGTTGAGGATGATGTCCGTGACGTCCTCGATCACGCCGGGAATGGAGGAGAATTCGTGCAGCACCCCCTCGATTTTCACGGCGGTCACCGCCGCGCCTTCGATCGAGGACAGCAGAATGCGCCGCAGCGCGTTGCCGATGGTGGTGCCGAAACCCCTCTCGTAGGGCTGGGCGCTGAACTTCCCGTAGGTGTCGCTCAGCGATGCGGGGTCGGCCTCGAGAAACTTCGGTTTCTGGAAACCCATCTCGATCATCTCTGGTCCTCGGTTGAACGGCTCGGGGTCACTTCGAGTACAGCTCGACGATCAGGTTCTCCTGAATCGGCATCGTGATGTCCTCGCGCTTCGGGAGAGCCTTGACCGTGCCCTTGAAGCTGGCCGCGTCGAGCTCCAGCCAGGCGGGGATGCCCCGGCCCTGTGCCGTGTCGAGGTTCGCCTGGACCATCACGTTCTTCCGGCTGGATTCGCGCAGCTCGACCACGTCGCCGGCGCGGACCTGGAAGGACGGGATGTCCACCTTGCGGCCGTTGACGAGGAAGTGGCCGTGGTTCACGAGCTGGCGCGCCTGGGCTCGGGAGGCGGCGAAGCCGAGCCTGTACACGACGTTGTCCAGGCGGCGCTCCAGGGTGCACAGGAGGTTCTCGCCGGTGACACCCTTCTTGGCCGCGGCTTTCTTGAAGTAGAAGCGGAACTGGCGCTCGAGCACGCCATAGATCCGCTTGACCTTCTGCTTCTCGCGGAGCTGCAGGCCGTAGCCCTGGAGCTTCCGCCGCCGCCGCCCTCCGGCGTGCTGCCCGGGCGGGTACTGGCGCCGCTTGACGGCGCACTTGTCCTTGAAGCAGCGCTCTCCCTTCAGGAAGAGCTGCATCCCTTCGCGGCGGCACAGCCGGCACACCGGTCCAGTGTAGCGTCCCATCGTCCAACGCCCTCCGGGTCAGACCCGCCGCCGCTTCGGCGGGCGGCAGCCGTTGTGAGGAATCGGCGTGACGTCCTTGATCGATCTCACCTCGAGGCCCGCCGCCGCGAGGGCGCGGATCGAGGATTCGCGCCCGGCTCCGGGGCCCTGCACGCGGACGTCCACGGTCCGGACGCCGTGCTCGCGGGCGTGCTGCACGGCGAGCTGCGCGGCGAGCTGGGCCGCGAACGGGGTGCCCTTGCGCGACCCCTTGAAGCCCGCACGCCCGGCGCTCGCCCAGGCGACCACGTTCCCGGCCGGATCGGTGATCGTCACGATCGTGTTGTTGAAGGTCGCCTGGATGTGGGCGATACCGTGGGGAACGTTCTTGCGCTCTCGCTTGCGGGTGACCTTCTTCTTCCCTGCTTTCGCCATCTCGACTCCGTCCTCGCGTCCGCCGTCCCCCGTCCCGCGGCCGGCGCGGGGCGGCCGGTTTCGGCCTCGACCGGACTACTTCTTGACCTTCTTCTTGCCCGCCACCGCGATGCGCGGACCTTTCTTCGTCCGGGCGTTGGTGTGAGTTCTCTGGCCCCGAACCGGAAGCCCCAGGCGGTGCCGTACGCCCCGGTAGCAGCCGATCTCGATCAGCCGCTTGATGTCCATCTGGACGTTCTTGCGGAGGTCGCCCTCCACGCGCCCCTGGTCCTGGATGACCTGCCGGATCGCACGGACCTGCTCCTCGGTCAGGTCCTTGACGCGGACGTTCCCGGGGACCCGGCTCTGCTCGAGGATGGCCTTCGAACGCGACGGGCCGATCCCGTAGATGTAGGTCAGGGCGACATCGATCCGCTTGTTCAGCGGAAGATCGACGCCGGCGATGCGTGCCATCTCGCTTCTCCCCTCGGGCCGTCAGCCCTGGCGCTGCTTGTGCTTCGGGTTTTCGCAGATCACCCGCACCACCCCCCGGCGGCGGACGATCTTGCACTTGCTGCACATCTTCTTCACCGAAGCTCTCACCTTCATCGCTCGTTCCCCGGCGCGGCCCGTCCGCGCGGCTACTTGTAACGGTAGATGATCCGGCCCCGGTTCAGGTCGTACGGCGACAGCTCGACAAGAACCCGGTCTCCGGGAAGGATCCGGATGAAGTGCTTCCGCATCTTCCCCGAGATGTGGGCCAGCACCTTGTGGCCGTTGTCGAGTTCGAGGCGGAACATCGCGTTCGGCAGCGTCTCCGCCACGACGGCCTCGACCTGGATGGCCTCTTCCTTCGGCAAGACTGCGCTCCTCATGCACCGTCGGCCGGACCGCCCAGGACCCTGGGTCCGTCGGCGGTCGCGGCGACGACCAGTTCCCAATGGGCGGCGCGCGACCCGTCCCGCGTCACCGCCGTCCAACCGTCCTCGAGCACTTTCACCTCAGCTTCGCCCGCCGTGATCATCGGCTCGATGGCGAGCACCATTCCCTCGGCGATCCGCGGCCCTCGGCCCGGCCGGCCGTAGTTCGGGACCTGCGGATCCTCGTGGAGGCGGGTGCCGATGGCGTGCCCGACGAACTCCCGCACCACGGAGAAGCCCTCGCTCCTGGCGTGGGACTCGACCTCGTGGCCGATGTCGGAGATGTGACCGCCCGGGACGACCCGCTCGATCGCCCGCAGCAGGCACTCCCGCGTCACCCGCGAGAGCCGGGCATCCTCGGCGGACACCTCGCCCACCGCACAGGTTATCGCGGAATCCCCGTAGTAGCCATCCAGGAGGACCCCGAAATCGAGGCTGACCAGGTCGCCCCGCCTCAGCCGGCGGTCGGAGGGGATCCCGTGGATGATCTCCTCGTTCACCGAGATGCAGACGCTCGCCGGGTACCCCATGTACCCCTTGAAGGCCGGCCGGGCGCCGAATTCCGCCGCCCGGGTCTCGGCGTAGCGGTCCAGCTCCGCGGTGGTCACCCCCTCCCGCACGCGCTCCGCCAGCTCGGACAGGATCGTCCGAACGACCCGGCAGGCCCGGTCGATCCGGTCGATCTCCTCCGGCGTCCGCTGGACCATCAGCCGGCCACCTCCGCCAGCACGCTCTGGATCCGGGAGAAGACCTGCTCGATCGTCCCGGTACCGTCGATCTCGGTCAGGAGGCCCCGTTCCCGATACAGGTCCGCCACCGGGCGCGTCTGCTCCCGGTAGACCCGGAGACGTTCCCGGATCGTCTCCTCGTTGTCGTCGGCCCGCTTCTCTCCGCGATCGCCCTGCTCGGCTCGTCCCAGGAGGCGTTCCAGCACCACCTGCTCGGGCACGTCGAGCAGGAGCACGCGGTCGAGCCGACCGCCGGTCTTCTCCAGCACGCGGTCGAGAATCCCCACCTGCTCCACCGTCCGCGGGAAGCCGTCCAGGAGGAAGCCCTTTTCCGCGTCCGGTTCCCTCAACCGCTCCGCCACCACCTCCCCGATGAGCTCGTCCGGGACGAGGGCTCCGCTGTTCATGATCGACTCGACCCGCCGCCCCAGGTCACTGCCCGACCGGACCGCCGCCCGCAGCATGTCGCCCGTGCTGATGTGCGGGATTCCCCACGCGGCGGCGATCCGCTCCGCCTGGGTGCCCTTCCCCGCTCCCGGGGGGCCGAAGAGAACGATCCTCATCATCCCCTCCGGCCTTTCACGCGGGCTCCCTTCAGGAAGCCGTCGTAGTGCCGCATCACCAGCTGGCTTTCGATCTGCTGCACCGTGTCCATCGCCACGCCCACGACGATGAGCAGCGAAGTGCCTCCGAAGAAGAACTGGACCCGGAGGCCTTCCTTCACGAACCGGAAGGGAATCATCCGGTCGAAGAACTCACCGATCGCCGCCGGCTCGATGAGGTGCAGCGGAAATCCGCTGATGAGGAAGATCGGCAGCAGGGAGACCAGGCTCAGGTAGATCGCTCCAGCGAAGGTCAGCCTCGTCAGGACGCGGTCGATGTACTGCGCGGTCTGCTTCCCCGGACGCACCCCCGGAATGAAGCCGCCGACGCGCTTCATGTTCTCCGCCGTATCCATCGGATTGAAGATGATCGACGTGTAGAAGAAGCAGAACCCGATGATCAGGAGGACGTACAGGAAGTCCCACAGGGGCATGTTGTACTGGAGCTGTCGCTGCAGGACGCCGAGGAACCTCACCGGGAATCGGGAATAGAGAACCTGGACCATTGTCATCGGCAGCGCCAGCAGCGACGAGGCGAAGATCACCGGGATCACCCCGCCGGTGTTCACCTTGAGCGGCAGGAAGGTCGCCGTCCCGCGCACCATCCGCCGGCCCCGGACGCGCGACGCATACTGGATGGGGATCCGTCGCTGTGCCCGCTCGACGAAGACCACCGCCGCCGTGGTGAGCGCCATGACGATGCCCAGGGCGATCACCGTGAACAGGCTGCGCTCGCCGTTGAAGGTCTCCCGGATCAGGCCGACGGCGGCCGGCATCAGGCCCGCCACGATCCCGGCGTAGATGATGAGAGAAATCCCGTTACCGATGCCGCGCTCGGTGATCTGCTCGCCGAGCCACATGATGAATGCGGTCCCGGTCGTGAGCGTGAGGACCGTGGTGAAGAAGAAAAGCGGCCCCGGGTTCGGAACGATGGGCTGGGAGGTCCCGCTGACGCGGGTGATCCAAATGCAGATGCCCAGCGATTGGATGATGGAGAGCGCGACGGTTCCGTACCGGGTGTACTGGGTGATCTTCCGCCGGCCGACCTCGCCCTCCTTCTGGAGTTTCTCGAGATACGGGATCACCACCGCCAGCAGCTGCAGGATGATCGATGCCGAGATGTACGGCATGATCCCCAGCGCGAAGATCGTCAGGCGGCGGAAGTTCCCTCCCGTGAACATGTTGACGAGGCCGAACACACCCCCCTGATTGCGGGAGAAGAACTCGTTCAGGGCCTCCACGCTCACCCCGGGAATCGGGATGTAGCGCCCGATCCGGTAGACGCCCAACAGCGCGAACGTGAAGACCACCCTCTGGCGCAGATCCTTGATGCGCCAGATGTTCGACATGCTTTCGATGAGTCCCGAAATCATCGGTCCGGCGCCTCACGGCCGCGGATCAGCTCCACCTTGCCACCCGCCGCCTCGACCTTCCGCACCGCCGACGCGCTCGCCGCGTGCACCCGCACGGTGACGGCCCGGTCCAGCTCTCCCCGGCCCAGCAGCTTCACCCGGCCGGCCTCGCGGCGGCGGAGGATGCCCCGTTCCACCAGCAGCTCGGGAGTGATCTCGCTCTCCTGGAGCCGGGCCAGCTGAGCGACATTGACCTCGGCGAACTCCTCCCGGAAGATGTTGGTGAAGCCGCGCTTCGGCACACGGCGCACCAGCGGCATCTGGCCGCCCTCGAATCCCCAGCGCCGGGAGTAACCCGATCGCGACTTCTGCCCCTTGTTCCCGCGGCCTGCCGTCTTGCCGAGGCCGGACCCCGGGCCCCGGCCGACCCGCTTCCGGCGCTTCCGCGCACCGGGGGCAGGGCCGATGTCATGCAGCCTCATCGTCCGCTCCTTCCGGTCCGCCGGCCGGCCGCCTCACCCGGAGGGACGATCCGCACGAGGTGCGGAATCTTCGCCACCATGCCGCGAACCGCTCCGTTGTCGGGCAGTTCCACCACGCGGTCGATGCGCCCGAGCCCCAGCGCCTGGAGGATCTTCTTGTGCTTCCGCGGCGCGCCGATGCCGCTGCGGACCTGCTGGATGCGCAACCTGCCCGTGCTCATGCCTCGCTCTCCGCGACGGCCGGCGGCGCGCCGCCCGCGGCCGTCCTGTCGATCCGCTCCAGCGGGATGCCGCGCAGCCGGGCGACCTCTCGCGCGTCCTTCAGCTGCTTCAGGCCGTCGAAGGTCGCCCGGACGACGTTGTGGGGGTTTTGCGTGCCGATGCACTTCGTCAGCACGTCCTGGACCCCCAGGGACTCCAGGATCGCCCGCACCGCCCCACCCGCGATCACGCCCGTTCCCGGCGCCGCCGGCTTGAGCAGCACTTTCCCCGCGCCGTGGTGGCCGACCACCTGGTGCGGAATCGTCGTGCCTTTCAGCGGAACCCGGATCATCGACCGCTTCGCCTTCTCGATCCCCTTGGCGATCGCGGCCGGCACCTCCTTGGCCTTGCCCATGCCGAAGCCGACGCGGCCCTTCCCGTCTCCGACCACCACGAGCGCCGAGAAGGAGAAGTTCTTGCCGCCCTTCACCACCTTGGTGACGCGGTTGATGAAGACGACCTGATCTCTAAGGTCCGCGCTGTCCCTGTCTCTGTCGAAAGCCACGGCTGCCTCCGCGGTCGGCCCGCGCCGCTCAGAACTTCAAGCCACCTTCCCGGGCCGCGTCCGCCAGGGCCTTCACGCGCCCGTGGTAGCGGAACCCGCCCCGGTCGAAAACCACCTTCTCCACCCCGAGCGCCAGCAGCCGCTGCGCGATCGTGCGGCCGACGAGCCGCGCTGCGGCGACGTTTCCGCCGTACGGCTGCTGCGCCTGGATCTCCTTCTCGCGCGTGGAGGCGAAGGCCAACGTCCTCCCGGTCGTGTCGTCGACGGCCTGCGCGTAGATATGCTTCAAGCTCCGGTACACGCACAGCCGCGGCCGCTCGGCCGTCCCCGAGATCTTTCCCCGGATGCGCCGGCGCACCTTCAGCCTCGCCCGTTTCCGATCCACTCTCGCGTACATGTCCGCCGCTTCTCCGCCCGGGCTACTTTCCGGCCGCCTTGCCCGGTTTCAGGCTGATGCGTTCGCCTCGATAGCGGATCCCCTTCCCCTTGTAGGGATCCGGGGGCCGCAGGCGGCGCAGATTCGCCGCCACCTGCCCGATCTCCTGCTTGTCGATTCCCGAGAGCACGATGACCGTGTTCCTCTCCTCGACGCGGGCGCTGATTCCCTTGGGCAGCGGGAATTCCACCGGATGGCTGAAGCCCAGCTGGAGCACCAGGTTGTTCCCCTTCATCTCCGCCCGGTAGCCCGTGCCGTGGATCTCCAGCACCCTCTCGTAGCCCTGGCTGACCCCCGTCACCGCGTTGGCCAGGAGCGCGCGGGTCAGGCCGTGAAGCGCCCGCCGCGGCTTCGAATCGTCGGACCGCTTGACGTTCGCCACTCCGTCGGCGACCTCGATGGAGATGCCGTCCGCCACGGGGACCGTGAGTTCCCCCTTCGGCCCCTTGACTTTGCACGCCCTCGCACCGGGCTCGATCGAGACGCCCGCGGGCAAAGGCACCGGTTTCAGCCCTATCCGAGACACGGTCGGCTCCTACCAGATGTTGCAGAGCCACTCGCCGCCCACGTTGAGACGGCGCGCGGTCTGCCCGTCGACGACGCCCTTGGATGTCGACAGGATCGTGATTCCCATCCCGCCGAGGACATCGGGGATCTCCTGGCACCCGATGTAGACGCGCCGCCCCGGACGCGAGACCCGCTCGAGGCCGGAGATCACCCTCTCCCCGTTGGGCCCGTACTTCAGCTCGAGGTGAAGCTTGCCCTGGCGGCCGTCATCCTCGTGCCTGTAGTCGCGGATGAAGCCCTCCTCCTTGAGGATTCGCGCGATTTCCCGCTTCATCCTCGAGGACGGAATCGTCACCTGCTCGTGACCCGCCATCAGCGCGTTCCTGATGCGCGTCAGCAGGTCGGCAATCGGATCGGTCATCGACATATCGGCATTCCCTCTGGTCGCGCTGCCCTTTCGAGGCTCCGCTACCAACTCGCCTTGCGCACGCCCGGGATGTACCCCTGCAGGCTCAGTTCCCGAAAGCAGATGCGGCACAGCTGGAACTTCCGCAGGTAGCCGCGCGGACGCCCGCACCGCCGGCAGCGATTCCGCACCCGGACGGCGAACTTGGGCTTCTTCCCGATCGTCGCCATCTTCGCAGCGCTTGCCATACTCGCTCTCCTCGTCCCGCCGGCCGTTTCCCCGTCAGCGGGCGAACGGCATCCCCAGCCCGGCCAGCAGCGCTCGCGCCTGAGCGTCGTTCCTGGCCGAGGTGACGATCGTGATGTTCATCCCGGTGGCGCGCTGCACCTTGGCGTAGTTCACCTCCGGGAAAATCAACTGGTCCTTCACGCCCAACGTGTAGTTTCCCCGGCCGTCGAATCCTTTCGGGGAGACGCCACGGAAGTCCCGCACTCGCGGCAGCGCCAGGTTCACCAACCGGTAGAAGAAGTCCCACATGCGGCGGCCCCGCAGCGTCACCGCGACACCCACCGGCATTCCCGCCCGAAGCTTGAAGTTGGCGATGGACTTCCGGGCCCGCCGGATCGTCGGTCTCTGCCCCGAAAGCGCGGCCAGTTCGGCCGACGCGGCCTCGAGGAGCTTCGGGTCCCGCGCCGCCTCGCCGATTCCCATGTTCACGACGATCTTGTGCAGCGTCGGCACCGCCATGGGGTTCTTGATACCGAACTCCTCCATGAGGGCGGGGCGCACCTGCTCGTCGTAGATCCGCTTCAGTTCCGGGTAGTAGCCCATCGCGCTCACCTCAGCGATCCAGTTCCACGCCGGAGCGACGGGCGATGCGGATCTTCCGCTTTCGCCCGCCGGCGCCGGTCAAGAACTTGTAGCCCACGCGGGTCGGCTTGTGCGTCTCCGGGTCGACCGGGAGGAGGTTGGAAACGTGAATCGGGGCCTCCTGTTCGACGATTCCCGGCTGGATGCCCAGCCGTGGATTGCCGCGGGAGTGGCGCTTGACCATGTTCACGCCTTCGACGATGGCCCGCTGGCGATCCGGCAGCACGCGGAGAACCCGGCCCCGCTTGCCGCGGTAGACACCGCTCAGCACCACCACCTCGTCGCCCTTCCGAATGTGCATCTCGCCCTCTCGGCTCTCCGCCCGTGCCCTCAAAGGACCTCGGGCGCCAAAGACACGATCCGCATGAACTTCTTCTCGCGCAGCTCCCTGGCCACCGGCCCGAAAACGCGCGTGCCGACCGGCTCGCCGTCGTCCTTGATCAGGACCGCGGCGTTCTCGTCGAAGCTGATGTAGCTTCCGTCACGCCGCCGCCGCTCGCGCTTGGTCCGAACGATCACCGCCTTCACCACGGCGCCCTTCTTGATCGCCCCGTCCGGACTCGCTTCCTTCACGGACGCGACGATCACGTCGCCGACCCCGCCGTACTTCCCGGCGCTGCCGCCGCGAAGCCGGATGGCCATGATCTTCTTGGCGCCGGAGTTGTCCGCGACATTGAGGATCGACTGCATCTGGATCATCGGCCGTTGCCTCCCGCCTCGCCGGCCGCCCGTGCGGACTCCTCACCGCGGGCGATGATCTGCCGCACGCGCCACCGCTTGCGCGCCGACAACGGGCGCGATTCCACGATCTCGACCTTGTCCCCCGGTCGGCACCGCTCTTGCTCGTCGTGCGCGAGGAACCGGCGCGAGCGCCTCACGTAGCGCTTGTACATCGGGTGCTGCACGAGGCTCTCCACCTCGACCTTCACCGTTTTCGCGCCCGGCACGCCGATCACGACGCCGACCTTGCGCTGTCCCGATCGCCGCTTCGTCTCGCTCATCCTCGCCTCTCAGCCGCGCGCTGCCGCTCCTTCAGCAGGCCCAGGACCCGCGCCAGATCGCGCTTGGTTTCCTTCAGCTGGTGCGGCTTCTCGAGCTGACCGACGGCCTTCTTCAGCCGCAGGTTGAACAACGCCCGCCGCAACTCGGTTTCCTCGGCGCGGAGCTCGTCGTCGGTCATCTCGCGAAAGCGTTCCATCTTCTTCATCGCCCGTCCTCGCCGCTCACAACGCCCGGCGCGTGACGATCCGGCACTTCACGGGGAGCTTCTGCGCCGCCAGCTCCATCGCATGCCGGGCCAGGTCCTCGTTCACGCCTCCGATCTCGAACATCACCGTGCCCGGTTTGACGACGGCCACCCAGTGGTCCGGCGCCCCTTTCCCCTTCCCCATGCGGACTTCGACCGGCTTCTTGGTCACCGGCTTGTCGGGGAAAATGCGGATCCAGATCTTCCCGCCGCGCTTGACCGCCCGCGTCATCGCGACACGGGCCGCCTCGATCTGCCGGGCGGTGACCCAGCCGCAGCGTTCGGACTTCAGTCCGTACTCTCCGAACGCCACGGTGCAGCCCCGCTGAGCCAGGCCCCGCATGCGGCCCCGCTGCACCTTCCGGAACTTGACCTTCGACGGCTGGAGCATCTTCCCTGCCTCCGCCGGCGCTCAGCGCTGGCGCCCGCGAGTCGCGACGATCTCCGTCTGCTCGCCGCGGTAAATCCAGCACTTCACCCCGATGACCCCGTACGTCGTCCTCGCGATCGCGAAACCGTAGTCGACATCCGCCCGCAGCGTGTGCAGCGGAAGCCGCCCGTGGAGATACCACTCGGAACGCGCGATCTCGTGACCGCCCAGGCGCCCCGAGCAACGCACCTTGATCCCCTTCGCCCCGAAGCGCTGCGCCGACTCCACCGCCTTTCTCATTGCCCGCCGGAAGGCGATGCGCCGTTCGAGCTGCGCCGCAATCGTTTCGGCGACCAGCTGCGCGTTGAGCTCCGGCTTCTCCACTTCGAGGATGTTGATGAAGACCTCGCGTCCGGTGCGCTTCTTCAGATCCTCCCGGAGACGATCCACCTCCGTGCCCTTGCGGCCGATGATGATCCCGGGCCGCGCCGTGTAGAGGCTGATCTTCAGCTTGTGCTCGCCGGCCCGTTCCATCTCGATGTCGGCGATCCCGGCGTGGTACAGGCGCTTTTTGAGCTCGTCCCGGAGGCGCAGGTCCTCGTGGAGAAACTCGCCGTACCGCTTCTTCTCGATCCAGCGGCTCTTCCATGTCCGGTTGAAGCCGAGCCGGAAGCCGTAGGGGTGGACCTTCTGTCCCATCGTCGTCCTCGTTCCGTCGCGCCGATGCGCGGTCAGTCCTGCGCCGCCGGGCGCATGTCCAGCTCCAACGTCACGTGGCTCCGCCGCTTCAGCACCGGCATGAAGCGGCCCATCGGGCCCGGACGCCCGCGCCGCTCCCGCGGCCCCGGATCGACCCACGCGCGCGAGACGTACAGCTTGTCGACGTCCAGGCGCTCCTCGCGCTGCTGCGCGTTGGCGATCGCCGAGGCGAGGAGTTTCTCCACCGCCCGGGCCGCCCGCCGGCGGGAGTGCTTGAGAAGCGCCATCGCGTCCCCAACGTCCCGCCCTCGGATCTGGTCGACGACCAGCCGCACCTTCTGCGGGCTTCCTTTCAGGTACCGGAGTGTCGCCTTCGCCACCATGGCGCTGCTCTCCCGCTCTCGCCGCGTCAGCGGCGCGCGCGCTTGTCCTTGCCGCCCGCGTGGCCCTTGAAGGTCCGCGTCAGGGCGAACTCCCCGAGCTTGTGCCCGACCATGTTCTCCGTGATGTAGACGGGGATGAACTTCCGGCCGTTGTGGACGGCGATCGTGTGCCCCACCATCTCCGGCGTGATCGTCGAGCGCCTCGACCACGTCTTGATGACACGATGGTCGTTGCTCTTGTTGAGCTGCTCGATCTTCTTCGCCAGATGCTGGTCCACGAAGGGACCTTTCCAAACCGCGCGCGCCATTCCGTTCCTCCGCCGATCGCCCGGCAGGGCTGTCCGCCGCTACTTGCTCTTCCGCCTCCGGACGATGAACTTGTCCGTCCTCGGGTTGTTCCGGGTCTTGTGCCCCTTCGTCGGGACGCCCCACGGGGTGACCGGGTGCCTTCCGCCGGACGTGCGGCCCTCGCCGCCGCCGTGCGGATGATCGACGGGGTTCATCACCACTCCCCGGACGACCGGCCGCCGCCCGAGCCACCGGGACCTCCCCGCCTTGCCGATCGACACGTTTCCGTGGTCGACGTTCCCCACCTGCCCGATGGTGGCCCGGCACTCCATCAGCACGCGCCGGACCTCTCCGGAGGGCAGGCGGAGCTGCGCGTAGCGACCCTCCTTGGCCAGCACCTGGGCCGCTGCTCCGGCGCTCCTCACCAGCTGGCCGCCCTTCCCGGGCCGCAGCTCCACGTTGTGGACCATCGTACCCAGCGGGATGTTCGCGAGCGGGAGCGTGTTCCCCACGACGATGTCGGCGTCTGGCGAGGAGATCACCTCCTGCCCCACCTGGAGTCCTGCCGGCGCCAGAATGTAGCGCTTCTCGCCGTCCCGATAGGAAACCAGCGCGATGTGCGCCGACCGGTTGGGGTCGTACTCGATGGAGACCACCTTTCCCGGCACACCGATCTTGTCGCGCTTGAAGTCGATCACGCGGTAGCGCTTCTTGTGCCCGCCGCCACGGTGCCAGACGGTGATCCGGCCCCGGTTGTTGCGACCCCCGGTGCGCTTCTTCGGCTCGAGAAGAGGCTTGTACGGCGTGGTGGTCGTGATCTCCGGAGAGACCACCACCTCCATCTGGCGCCGGCCGGGCGAGGTCGGCTTGAACTTCTTGATCGGCATCGTCGTCCGCCTCTCCGCTCCCGCCGGCGCCGGCCGGGGGAGCCTGTCCGCGTCAGACCTCCAGGAAGTCGATCGTCTTGCTGCCGGGCTGCAGCGTCACGTAAGCCTTCTTCCGCGCCGGACGGTAACCGACGAAGCGGCCGTAACGGCGCCGCTTGCCGGGAAGGTTCACCGTGCGGACGTGCGCGACCTTCACATCGAACGCCTGCTCCACGGCGCGCTTGATCTGGACCTTGTTCGCCCGCGGGTCGACGTCGAACACGTAGGTCTCGCCCCGCTTCTTCCAGCGCTGTGCTTCTTCGCGCAGCCGCGCCGCTTTCTCCGTGAGGCGCGGCATCCGGATCACGTCCCAAGGGCTCAGCTCGCTCATCGTGCCAGCACCTCCCCGAGCTGTTCCGCCGCCGCACGGCTCATCACCAGTGTGTCGCAGTCGAGCACGTGGTAGGCGTGCAACTGAAGCGCCCGCAGAGCCGCCAGTTGCGGGTGGTTCCGGGCGGCCAGCTCGATGTTGCGATTCTCGCCGTCGTAGACGAGGAGCGTCTTCCCTTTCGCCTTGAGCCCGTCGCGCACGAGACCTGCGAGCACCTTGGTCTTCGGTTCCTCGATGGCCAGGCGATCCACCACCAGGAGCGCGCCTTCCCGCCGCTTCTCCGACAGCGCGGCGGCGAGCGCCCGCCGCCTCGCGCGCCGAGGAAACGCATACGAGTAGTCCCGCGGCTGCGGGCCGTGCACCGTGCCGCCCTTCCGCCACAGCGGAGACCGGATCGAGCCGACGCGCGCCCGACCCGTGCCCTTCTGGCGCCAGGGCTTCCGGCCGCCGCCGCTCACCTCGACGCGGTTCTTCGTCTTGTGAGTGCCGCGCCGGCCGCAAGCGAGGTAGTGCCGCACCGCCTCGTAGACGAGATGCCGCTTGAACGGGTAGTCGTAGACGGCGTCGGGCAGGTCGACCGAGCCGACGTCCTCGAGCCTGAGGTTCTTCACGGTGATCTCGGCCATGGCTTCGCCCTCCAGCCGTCAGCCCGCCACCGGCGGCCGGCGGATCTCCACGATGCTGCCCCGCGCTCCGGGGACGGCCCCGCGCACCACCACGAGGTTCCGTTCCACGTCGATCTTCACCACCTCGAGCCCCTTCACCTTCACCCGCCGGTTCCCCATATGCCCCGGCAAGCGCAGCCCGGGGAACACCCGCGAGGGGAAGGCCGACTGCCCGATCGATCCGGGAGCGCGATGGAACATCGACCCGTGCGTCGCGCGCCCGCCGCCGAACCCGTGCCGCTTGATGACCCCCTGGAAGCCGCGTCCCTTGCTGCGGCCGACCACCTCCACCTTCTGGCCGACCTCGAAGATCGCACAGGTCACGGTGTCGCCCGGCTTCGGGTCGTCCTCCCCGGTGACCGGGAACTCCCTCAGAACGCGGGTCGGGGGCACGCCGGCCTTCTTGAAGTGCCCCTGCCGCGGCTTGTTGGCCTTCCGGTAGGGCTTGCCTTCCACCAGCCCCAACTGCGCCGCGTCGTAGCCGTCGCGCTCTTTCGTCTTCCGTTGCACCACGACGCACGGGCCCGCCGCGAGGACGGTGACCGGTATCACCCGGCCGGCGTCATCGAAGATCTGCGTCATGCCGATCTTCTTCCCGAGCAGTCCTGTCACCATCTTTCGTCAACCTCCGGGGGCCACCCGGCGCCCGTCAGGAGCTGAAGGCCTTGATCTCGACATCCACCCCGGCGGGAAGATCGAGCTTCATCAGGGCGTCCACCGTTTCCGGCGTCGGATCGAGGATGTCCAGGAGCCGCTTGTGCGTGCGGATCTCGAACTGCTCCCGCGACTTCTTGTCCACGTGCGGCGACCTCAGCACGGTGAACACGCTGCGGAGGGTGGGCAACGGGATCGGACCCGCCACCCGCGCGTTCGTCCTGCGCGCCGTGTCCACGATCTCGCTCGCCGATTGATCGAGGATGCGGTGATCGTAGGCTCTCAGCCTGATGCGGATCTTCTCCGATGTCATCGTTCCACGTCCTCTCGCGCGCCCAGGCGAGCCCCCGCGGCTGCGGGCGGCTCCGGGGCCGCCCCTACTCCAGGATCTCCGTGACCGTTCCGGCGCCCACCGTGCGGCCGCCCTCCCGGATCGCGAACCGCAGCCCCTTGTCCATCGCGATCGGCTTCGTCAGCTCCGCCGTCACCTCCAGCCGGTCACCCGGCATCACCATCTCCCGACCCTCCGGCAGCTGAACCACTCCGGTCACGTCCGTCGTCCGAAAGTAAAACTGCGGCCGATACCCGCTGAAAAACGGCGTGTGACGACCCCCCTCCTCCTTCGTCAACACGTAAATCTCTCCCTTGAACTTCGTGTGCGGCGTGATCGTCCCAGGCTTCGCGCAAACCTGACCGCGCTCCACCTCCTTCCGCTCCGTCCCCCTCAACAACAACCCCACGTTGTCTCCAGCCTGACCCTCGTCCAAGATCTTCCGGAACATCTCCACACCGGTCACCGTCCGCTTCATCGTCGGTCGCAACCCGACGATCTCCACCTCCTCCCCCGTCTTGATCACTCCCTGCTCGATCCGCCCGGTCACCACCGTCCCGCGACCCGTGATCGTGAACACATCCTCGATCGGCATCAAAAACGGCTTGTCCATCGGACGCTGCGGATCCGGAATGTACTCGTCCACCGCCTCCATCAACGCCAGGATCTGCTTCTCCGCCTCCTCGTCCCCCTCCAACGCCTTCAACGCCGACATCCGCACGATCGGAATCTCGTCCCCGGGAAACTGATACGAACTCAGCAACTCCCGAATCTCCAACTCCACCAACTCCAACAACTCCTCGTCGTCCACCATGTCCACCTTGTTCAACGCCACCACGATCGCCGGCACCCCAACCTGCCGCGCCAGCAAAATGTGCTCACGCGTCTGCGGCATCGGACCGTCCGCCGCCGACACCACCAAAATCGCACCGTCCATCTGCGCCGCGCCCGTGATCATGTTCTTCACGTAATCCGCGTGACCCGGACAATCCACGTGCGCGTAATGCCGCTTGTCCGTCTCGTACTCCACGTGCGCCGTCGCAATCGTGATCCCCCGCTCCTTCTCCTCCGGCGCCTTGTCGATCGAATCGAACGAACGCACCTCCACCTTCGGGTTCCGCTTCGCCAACACCTGCGTGATCGCAGCCGTCAACGTCGTCTTCCCGTGATCCACGTG
>RFHH01000038.1 GCA_003696075.1 Acidobacteriota bacterium | reverse complement strand
CCGCGGGCTTCACAGCCCTTCCCCGCGGGGATCGCCCGCTCCCGCCTCCGCGAGGTTGTCCTCCGGCGCGACCGTTGGCGCGGGGCGCTGCGGCGCTGCGGTCCGGGCGAGGCGTTCGAGACGCGCGGCAGTGGCGCGGTGTCGGTCGAGCCCCGAAAGCCGGGCGGCGCGCTCCGCGGCGTCGCGGGCTCCGGCCAATTCGCCCAGCCGCTCCCGAGCGAGGGCGAGGTTGTTCCAGGCGGGGGCCAGTTCGGGATCTCGTTCGACGGCCCGCTCGAGGACCCGGGCGGCTTCGGCCGCCCGGCCCGTCACGAGGAACAGGTAGCCGAGATTGTTCAGCGGCCAGGGATCCTCCGGGTCGAGACGCGCTGCGTCCTCGAAGGCCGACGCGGCCCCGTGGGCGTCCCCCTCGGCCAGGAGGACCCGGCCGAGGACGTTGTGCGCGGGAGCGAAGTCGGGGGCGGCCGCCAGCGCGCGCTCGGCGGCGTCGCGGGCTCCCGGCACGTCTCCCATGTCGAGCCTCACCCTGGCGAGATTCACCGCGGCGCGCGGCAGCGGCGGGGTCTCAGCGGCCACTGCCTCCAGAACCGCGGCGGCTTCCTCGAGTTCGCCTTGCTTCCACAGGGCCAGGCCGAGGAGATAGCGGTCCCAGCGGCTGGCCTTGCCGAGGCGGTCGGCCTGACGGAGCAGCCGGACCGCCGCCGCGACGTCGCCGTCCTCCCAGGCCCGGCGTCCCTCCCGCGCCGGATCGGAAGCGGTCGCGTCGGCCGTTTCGTCTCCCGGAGAAGTCGTGTCGGGCGTCTCCGCGGCCTCCGCCGGATCGCTCCGCTCGCTGGCGTTCCGTCCGGCGGGGATCGGCTCGGACCCGGCAGTGGGCGCTGCGGCGGCTGCCGGAATCGGGCGATCCAGGACGCCGTCGCCGGAGGCGGGCGTCCCGGTGTCGGGGCCCGTGCACCCGGCGATCAGCAGGATCGCCGCTTGAGCGACGAGGGTCGTGGGTCGATGGATGAGAATTCGCATCTGCGCCTCCTTTCGATCGCGCGCGGAATCGGTGGTCCGGCCGCGCGTGGCGCGATCGAACGGGGCACGAAGCGTGCCGGCGTTTCTCGCTCGGAAAATCGCCGCATCCGGGAGCCTGCGAACGGGTTGGAAAGATCGCGGCAGGGGAGCTGGCGGGCAGGGTGTGGCAACGGCGCCACCGCGTGTGGCCCGATGGCCACGGGCGCCGCCGCGGCCCGGGTTCCGATCAACGGGAGGGGCGGAGGCCCATCGCCCGCATCTTGCGGTACAGGCTGCTTCGCTCGATTTCCAGCTCGCGCGCCGCGGCCGCCACGTTTCCGCCGTGCCGCTCGAGCGCCCGCTGGATGAACCGCCGCTCGAACGCCGCGACGGCCTCGGCGAGGGGTCCGCGGTCGGGGTCCCCGAACGCCGCGGATCCGGAGAGGTGCGGCGCGAGAGCGTCCGCGTCCACACGCGGCCCGCGAACGAGGATCGCCACGCGCTCCATCACGTTCCGGAGTTGACGCACGTTTCCCGGCCAGTCCTCGCGGCGCAACCGCTCCAGCGCATCCGCGGTCAGCTCGGGAACTTCCCGCCGGCCGGTTTCGCGGCACGCGGCCCGAAGCAGGTGGCGCGCCAGTTCGGGAATGTCCTCTCGCCGGTGGCGCAAGGGCGGGACTTCGATCGTGACCACCTCGAGGCGGTAGTAGAGATCTTCCCGGAAGCGCCCCTCACGGACCATGCGGGCCAGGTCCCGGTTCGTCGAGGCGATCACCCGCGCGTCCACGCGGATCCCTCGCTCGGCGCCGAGCCGCTCGATCTCGCCCTCCTCGAGGGCGCGCAGCAGCTTCGGCTGGACGGCGAGCGGCATCTCTCCGATCTCGTCGAGCAGGAGCGTGCCGCCCGAGGCCCGCTCGAACCGGCCGCGCCGGCTGCCCACCGCACCCGTGAACGCTCCCCGCACATGGCCGAACAGCTCCGATTCGAACAGCTCGACCGGGACGGCGGCGCAGTTGAGGCGCACGAACGGTCCCGCAGCCCGGGGGGAGAGTTCGTGAAGGGCCCGCGCCACGAGCTCCTTTCCCGTTCCGTTTTCGCCGACGACGAGCACGCGGGCTCCGGTGGGGGCGATCTGCGCGATCGTCTCTCTCAGCCGGCGGATCGCTGCGCTCGAGCCGACGATCCGCTCGAGAGGGCCGCCGCCGCGCGCTTCCTCCTCCCGCCGGCGGGCCGCCTCCAGCGCGCGCTCGATCCGGAGCAGAAGCGTTTCCGCGGCCGGCGGCTTCTCCACGAAGTCCCATGCGCCCAGCTTCACCGCCCGCACGGCGTTGTCCAGCGACGCGTGGGCGGTGAGGACGATGACCGGGGGAGCTCCTTCCTCTTCGGCCAGCGCCTGCAACACCCCGAATCCGTCGAGGCGGGGCATCGACAGATCGAGAAGGACGACGTCGATCCCGCCCCGCCGGAGCCGGGAAACCGCCTCGACGCCGTCGGCCGCCTCCACCGGCTCGTGACCCTCCCCGCGGAGCGTCCGCGCGACGGTGGCCCTCAGGTTCGCCTCGTCGTCCGCGATCAGCACTCTCGCCATTCCGGGCCTCCGGATCCTTCCTCCGCCAGGGGCGGCCCGTGCGCCGGAAGGAGGATCGCGATGCGGGCACCGCCGAGCGATCCGGGCCCCGCCCGGACCAGACCTCCGTGCCCCCGAACGATCCAGCGAACGATCGCAAGTCCGAGGCCGGTGCCGTCACCGGCGCGGCCGGTCACGTAGGGGTCGAAGATCCGCCCGGCGATGTCGGGCGGCAGCCCCGGTCCATCGTCCTCCACCGCGACCTCCACGAGCGTTCCGGGAGTCCCGTCGACCGGCTCGCGCTCCAGCGGCCGGACCGTGAGGCGGATCCTGCCCGAACCCCCGCCCAGAGCCTCGACGGCGTTGCGCGCGACGTTGGCCACCGCCATCCCGAGCAGATCCGGGTCGCCTGCCACGGGTGGCAGGCTTCCGGCGACGGAGACCTCGAGGCGGATCGGACCGCCGGAGGGGATCTGCCCGGCGGCCGCGCCCTGCGCCACCGCTGCCACGTCCACCGGGCGCAGCCGCGGCTCCGGAAGCCGGGCGAACTCGGCGAACTCGCGCACGAGCCGCTCGAGCCGGCTCACTTCCTCGAGCACCGACGCGGCCTCCTCCTCGACGTGTTCCGGGAGTTTCGAGGGGTCACGCCGGCGCAGGCGCCTGAGGTTGTCCATGGCGAGGCGAATCGGGGTGAGGGGGTTGCGCACCTCGTGCGCGACCCGGCGCGCGATCTCCCGCCACGCCGCCATCCTCTCCGCCCGCATGCGGCGGAGCTGCTCGCGATCGAGCCGTGCGACGAGCCGGTCGACGGCGGCTGCGAGTTCACCGACCTCCCCGGGGCCGCCGGGGAGCGGGGAGCGGTCCGGGGCCCCGTCCGCGCGGCGGGTCACCTCGCGCGTCAGCCGGGCCAAGGGGCGGGACAAGGAGTAGCCCGCGAAGAGCCCGACCCCGGCGGCGGCGATGGCCGTGGCGACGGCGGCCCACCGCAAGCCCCGGACGAGACGTCGTGCCGGGGCGGCGCCGGCGTTCTCGAGGCCGATTTCGATGCCGACGGCCGGTCTTCCCTCGGCGCTCGGAAGGGTCAACAGCGCACGGTCCGGCGCCGTCGGGTGGCGGCCCGGAAGGACGCTCCCGACCACGACCGGCCCTCCCGCCGCTACCGCGAGCGCCCGCTCGAACTCCGCGGCCGGGAAGCGCCGAACCGCCGCGAGGCGGAGCGCCTGCGGCCGGCCGGGCGGGCACGGCTCGGCCAGTTCGAGGAGCACTCCCTCGGACGGAAGGAAGCTCCAGGACGGGTTCCGGCCCGCCGACGCCCCTCCGTACCGGCCCCAGGCGAGCAGCGGACGCCCTTCGGGGTCGAAGATCGCGCCGGCGTCGATTCCCGCCGCCCGAGCGGCGTCCCGCACTTCCGCGAGGGCGAGGCGGACCCTCCGGCCTGTTCGGGGCTCTCCGGCGGCTTCCAGGAGGCGGCCGACGGGGGCACCGGCGGCGCGACACCAGTCGGCGAGCCGTGCCGCCGTTTCACGTTCCCAGGCCGTCACGCGGTCCCGGACACCCTCCTGGGCCCGGAGCCGGGCCTCCCGCGCCAGACCCTTCCTGAGAAGCTCGACCTGGGGGCGCGCGGCCCACAGAAAGACGACCGGTGGCAGGCCACCCGCCAGCGCGAGCGCGAGCATCAGGCGAACGCGGTAGCCCAGCATGGTCGATCCAGTCTGCCACGGCACGAACACGGAGCGCCTTCGCGGAGCACCTCCGCGCGATCCGGGTTAGAGTCTCGCCGATGGTTGCCGCCCGAGAGAGCGCCGCCGAACGCCGCCGCCGGGCCCGCCGCCTGCTTGCCCGGCTCCGCGCCGCCTATCCCGATGCGGACTGCGAGCTGGGCCACCGCGATCCGTTCCAGCTCCTGGTGGCCACGATCCTCTCGGCTCAGACCACCGACCGGGCGGTGAACAAGGTCACGCCGGCCCTGTTTCGGCGGTTTCCCACGCCCCGCCGCCTGGCGTCGGCGCGGCCCGAAGAGATCGAGCCGCTGATCGCGTCGATCGGCCTGTTCCGGACGAAGGCGCGCGCGGTGGTGGGGACGGCGCGGGCCCTGGTGGAGCGTTTCGGGGGGAAAGTGCCCCGGGACCGGAAGGCGCTCGAGTCGCTGCCGGGAGTGGGGCGGAAGACGGCGAACGTCGTCCTCTCGACGGCTTTCGGCGAGCCGGCACTGGCCGTCGACACGCACGTCCAGCGCCTCGCGCGCCGGCTGGGCCTGAGCCGCGCCCGCGAGCCGAGGAAGATCGAAGAGGACCTCACGGCCCTGTTCCCCGCGGAGAGCTGGGGGTTCGCAAGCCACGCGCTCATCTGGCACGGCCGCAGGGTGTGCTCCGCCCGCGCACCCCGTTGCGGGAGCTGCGTGCTCGCCGACGACTGCCCCTCTGCAGGCGCGGCAGCCGAGGGCCGGGCGCGGCCGGTGCGGGCGCGGAGCGGGGGGAGGCGGTCGTGAGTCGACGCGTGCTTCTGGTCGCGGGTGCGCGCCCGAATTTCATGAAGATCGCGCCGGTGCACCGGGCCCTCGTCGCCGAGGGGATCGAGCCGGAAATCGTTCACACGGGCCAGCACTACGACCCCGAGATGAGCCGGCTCTTCTTCGAGCAGCTCGGCATTCCCGAACCCGACGTGAACCTCGAAGTCGGCTCCGGATCCCACGCGCAGCAGACCGCCCTCATCATGCAACGGTTCGAGCCGGTGCTTCTCGAGCGGAAGCCCGACCTCGTCGTCGTCGTGGGAGACGTCAACAGCACGGCCGCCTGCTCGCTCGTGGCGAAGAAGATGCCCGGGATCGGGGTGGCGCACGTGGAGGCAGGGCTGCGCTCGGGGGACCGCACGATGCCGGAGGAGATCAACCGCATCGTCACCGATTCGCTGTCCGATCTCCTGTTCGTCTCGGAACGGAGCGGGCTCGAGAACCTCGCCCGCGAGGGGGCGCCGCCGGACCGCGTCCACTTCGTCGGCAACGTGATGATCGATACACTGCGCAGCCACCTCGATGCGGCGCGCGCGACCGGGGCGGTGTCGCGCTTCGGCCTGGAGCCGCAGCGGTACGCATTGCTCACCCTGCATCGACCGGCCAACGTCGACCGGTTCGAGACCTTCTCGGCGATCATGGGAGCGGTGGCCGAGACGGCTCGCCGGCTCCCGGTGCTCTTCCCGGTTCACCCCCGAACGCGGCCGGCGCTCGACCGGTGGCTCGAGGGGCGCCGCGGAGACGCCGGGGACCTCCGGGTCGTCCCGCCGGTGGGCTACCTCGAGTTCCTCCACCTGATGTCGGAGGCCCGGATGGTCCTGACCGACTCGGGAGGGATTCAGGAGGAGACGACCGCGCTCGCAATCCCGTGCCTCACGCTCCGGGACAACACCGAGCGGCCGGCGACCGTCACGGAGGGAACGAACCGCCTGGTCGGCCGGGATCCGTCCCGGATCCTCGCCGCCGTGGACGAGCTTCTTGCCGGGAAGGCGAAGGCGGGGACGGTTCCCGAAAAGTGGGACGGGCGCGCCGCGGAGCGGATCGCCCGGGTCATCGCCGCCTGGGACGGTGCGCTCAGGTGAGCCCGGGAGGAGAACCCTCCCCCGCTGCACCGCGCCTGGCGGTCTCCAGCGTTCGCACGAGTCGGGCGGCGGCGTCTCCGGGGTCCTCCGCGAGCAGCACCGCCGCGCTGACGGCCACGCCCGCCACCCCCCGCTCGACGAGCGCGGGCACTTCGCGCGCCGTGATGCCGCCGACAGCGATCAGCGGTATCGGACGCGGAGGTCCCGCGGCCGCTCGGGCGAGGGCGGCGTACGCCGGACCGTCGAGCCGCGGCCCGGTGTCGGGCTTGGTCCTGCTCGGTGCGGCCGGACCGGCGCCCACGTAGTCGGCGCCCGCGGCCTTGGCCCGGGCAATCCTCTCGGGCGTGGCGGCGGTGCAGCCGAGGACGAACGGCGGTGGCGCCAGCCGCCGGGCCGCCTCCCACGGAAGATCGTCCGCCCCGAGGTGCACCCCGTCCGCACCCGCCGCGAGCGCGACGTCCAGCCGGTCGTTCACCAGGACGATCGCTGCGTGACGGCGCGCGAGTTCGAGCAGTTCACGCACGCGCCGGACCTTCTCGCGATCGGGAGCTTCCTTGTCGCGGAACTGGACGATCCGAATGCCGGCCGCGAGGCACGCCTCGACGTGCGCGCACAACCGGTCCCACCCGCCCGGAACGGAGCGGGTCACGAGGTGGACGGTGTCGAGGGCAGGGCGTTTCATGAGGGCAGGCGAGGGACGGTACCCATGTAACCCGGGGACGGCCCCCCGGCAACCGGGGTGCTTCCTTCGCGGTGCGTTTTCGGCGCCGGGTCTTCGTCGGCACGGTTCCTGACCGAACCGCCGCGGCGGTGGGGTTCCCGGCCGCGGGAGCGGGCGTCTTGGCGGTGGGCGCGGCAGGGGGAGTCGGGGCGAAGGGGGG
>RFHH01000037.1 GCA_003696075.1 Acidobacteriota bacterium | reverse complement strand
GCGACGACGATCAGGTTTTCGCCCCAGCCGGCAGGGAGGATCGGCCGGGCCAGGCCCACGGCGAGCATCGTCGGCAGGCAGAACAGCGCGTACTGCGGGAGGACGGGAAGGCGCGGGAACCAAGGCATGTCCCAGATCCCGTCGGAGAAGACGCGCTCGATGGAGAAGCCCGACTGCCGCGTGAGCTCCAGCCACTCCGGCGGATCGAGCAGCGAGACGTGCGTTTCGTCGAGCAGCGCGTACCACTGGTCGCCGCGGAAGCGGCGCGACGGCGAGGTCGTGTCGGGAACGGAGTAGAGAAGGCGTCCGGTCGGGCTCAGCAGGCCGCGGATCCGCTCGAGGGCGCGCTGGGGCTGCGGCAGGTGCTCGAGAACGTACTTGGCGAGCACCAGGTCGAACCCGCCCCCCGCCACCTCCTCCGGCAGCTCGCCGAGCAGATCGGCTTCGAAGACGCGGGAGCGGGGAGCGATCTCGCGAGCGCGGCCGACCGCGTATTCGGAGAGGTCGATCCCGAAGGTCTCGAACTCGCGCTCCAGCCGGGCGAGCGTGTAGCCGTGACCGCACCCCACCTCGAGCACGCGCCGGCCCCCCGCGCGGCGAAGCACCCGGCGCGCGAGCAGGGCATAGAAGCGCGCCGACCACCAGTGGATGCTGAAACGGCGCATCTCGTCGAGGCCGTACGCCTGCCGGTAGTACTCGCGTCCGTACGACTGCGGACCGGGTGCGGACCGGGACAAGCTCCCTCCTCCGGCGTCCGCGTTCCGCCGCGGCGCGAGCGCCCTTCGCGGCCGGGGCGGCGGCGCGCCGAGCGGCGGCCGGGACGCTAGCGCTGCCACAGGCCGTGCTGGACGCCGCCCTGGCCGTAGATCGCGAACGTGCCGAGACCGGGGATCTCCAGCGGAGGGTGCATCACCGTGGCGCCCTTCTCCACGGCCGCGGCGACGGCGGCCTCGATGTCCTCCACCAGCCAGTAGGGCCGGACCACCGGCGTCTCCGCCTCGTGCATCGGGGCGCGCACGCCGACCATCCCGCCTCCCGGAAGCTCGGCGGTCCGTGCGTTCCCGAGCCGCTCGTCCGGCGCGCCGAACGACACGCCGTGCGCCGCCTCGTAGGCGGCGCAGACCGCGTCGACATCCTCGGTCACGATCTCCAGGTACCAGATCCGCATCGTCCCCTCCGTCGAGTCGGCGCCGCCCCGCGCCCATAGAGTAGCGGCAAGGCCAGCCGCCCGTCGCTCGGAGGGCGGGCCGTTCCCCTCGACGTCCGGGCGGCCGGCCTGCAATCCCCGGGCGAAGGCTGCGGGTTTCGGGGAAAGCACAGGGAGCATCCCCTCCGGCGCGAGCGGCGTCGCGAGGAAGGGTTTTCCTCACCCGCCGCATTGCCGGCCCAGGGGATCACCTCCCCGGCGCGCCGGCGCGTCCCGGTTCCGCCCACGCCCTTTTCTTCCCGAGGTCATGTCCCGGGTTCGCATCGACGGGGATGCACCTCCCGCGGCTCCCGGCACCTCGGCCCTCGGGGCCGGTCCGGTGTGGCGGACCGGCGCGGCGCCGACCGGCGGCGCCGGTGCGGACCCCGTCCCGAACGGGGGAGCGCCCACGGTGGACCGCCACGCCGGCCGACCTGGCGGAGGTGCACCCTCAATGGTGCGAAACGCTCCGCAATCCGGTGGCAGATAGAGACTTCGGGCCGATCTCGCGGCCAAGCGGCCGCCCGTGGCCATAACCTCCGAGTGCTCAACGGCTTCGGTGCGAGAACGCACCATCGGGGATGCACCCTTCACACGGCGGGGAGCCGGGGGCGGACGGCGCCCGGGGTCACCCCGGTCCGCTCAGCTCTTCCCGAACGCCCCCGCGCGCGCCGCCTCGAGCACCTTGGCGAAGGCGGCGGCGACGTCTCCCATCGCCTCGGGGCCGGCGAGCAGGACGTCCTGCTTGATCCAGATCGTCGTCGCGCAGAGCTCCTCGCAGACCGGCAGCTCGTACTCGGCGAACGGCCGGGGGAACAGATCGGCGAAGCGGCCGCCGCCGGGGGCGGGGCGTTCGGCGAACCAGTCGAAAAACCCCTGCCGGTAGAGCGGGACCGTGTATCCGGGGTGAGCCGGGATGCCCTCCGCCCGGAGCGCCTCGACGATCTTCGCCTTCGGGACGGGGATCTCCTCCGGGTCGAGGCGAACCATGAAGATGTGGCAGCCGTGGGCCGTGACGCGGTCGTCCGGGTCCGGCAGCAGCAGCCCCGGGATCCCGGCGAGATCCCGCTCCAGCGCCGCGATCGCCTCGCGGCGGCGCCGCTGCTGGCCGGGCAGCCGCTCCAGCCCGGCGGACAGCAGCGCCGCCTGCAGTTCGGTCAGCCGGTAGTTGAGCCCTGGGAACGTGTGCTCGTACCAGGCGCCGCCGGGCCGGCGGCCGCAGTTGTGGTACGACCAGGCGCGCAGGTAGATCTCGTCGTCGTTGGTGAGGACGATGCCTCCCTCGCCCGCGGTGAGGTTCTTGCTCGACTGGAAGCTGAACGCCCCGGCGTCGCCGAGCGCGCCGACCGGCGTGCCTCGCCACGCCGCCGTCCACGCCTGCGCCGCGTCCTCGATCAGGCGCAGGCCGCGGCGCTCGGCGAGCTCCCGGAACGCATCCATGTCGGCGGGGCGGCCGCCGATGTGCACCGGCATGATCGCCGTCGTCTTCGAGGTGATCGCCGCCTCGGCCGAGCGCGGGTCGAGGTTGTGCGTGCCCCGCTCGACGTCGGCGAAGACGGGAATCGCGCCCACGGCGAGGATCGACAGCGCCGTGGCCATGAAGGTGTAGGGGCTGGTCACGACGTGGTCGCCGGGCTCGATCCCGCAGGCAACGAGCGCGATCTGGAGAGCGATCGTCCCGTTGCAGCAGGCGACGGCGTGCTTCGCGCGGTGCAAATCGGCGTAGGCCCGTTCGAACGCCGGCACGCGCTCGCCGCCGACCCCCCAGCGCCCCGACCGCAGCGCGTCGAGCAGGGCGCGCTCCTCCGGTTCGCCCCACACCGGCCATTCGGGCCAGGGAGCGCGGCGGACCGGCGCCCCCCCGAAGATCGCGAGCTTCCGTTCCACGAGGCCCTCCGGCTCCCGTCGCCCCCCGGCGGCGCTTCGCGAGGCATGATTGACCGCCGGCCGGGGCCGGGCAAGCCCCGGCGGCGGGAGGTGCCCGGTGGAGACCCCGCTGCCGCTCGTCGACGCCCACGCCCACCTCGCGGACGACTCGTTCGCGGCCGATCTGCCGGAGGTGCTCGCCCGCGCCCGCGCGGCCGGGGTGCGCCGCATCGTCTGCGTGGCGGAGACGCCCGCGGACAGCCGCCGCGTCCTCGAACTCGCCAAGCGGCATCCGCTGCTCGCGCCGGCGATCGGGCTCTACCCCTCGCACCTGGACGAGGAGCAGCTCGAGGAGATGACGGCGCTGATCCGCGGGCGCCGGGACGAGCTGATCGCGATCGGCGAGATCGGTCTCGACCGGTGGATCGTCAAGGACGAGGGGGGCCGCGCGCGGCAGCTCGCCTTCTTCCTGCGGCAGGTCGAGCTGGCGAGGGAGCTGGACCTGCCGGTCAACGTGCACAGCCGGAGCGCCGGGCGGCGCACCGTCGCCGCTCTCCGCGAGGCGGGGGCGCGGCGGGTGCTCCTCCACGCCTTCGACGGGCGTGCGGGAGCGGCGCTGGAAGGCGCCCGCGCGGGGTTCTTCTTCTCCATCCCTCCCTCGATCGTCCGCTCCCGGCAGAAGCAGAAGCTGGTGGCGGCCTTACCGCTCGAGAGCCTGCTGCTGGAGACCGACAGCCCGGTGCTCGGGCCCGACCCGGGCAGCCGGAACGAGCCGGCGAACGTCACCGTGGCGCTCGAGGAGATCGCGCGGATCAAGCGGATCTCCGAGGAAGAGGTCGCGCGCGCCACCACGCGCAACGCGCTCCGGCTCTTCGGAGAGCGCCTGCTCCCGCCCGGTTGACCGGGAGCGGCCTCCCCTGGTCTGATGGGCTGCGAACGGAGGTCCGACCGATGAGCACGCGCCGTTCGGAGCAAGAGAGGCGTGTCGCGGCCACCTGCCTGATCGTCTTCGCCTGTTTCCTGCTGGCGGTGGTCCTGTGGAACACGATCCAGTACAAGCTTCCCACCCGATACGACCTCAACGCCGAGTTCCTGGACAAGGCGAACGCTTCGAAATCGATCGGGATTTTCTTCTGCTACCTCGTCGTCAGCAGCCTGGGCTTCGCGGGGGTGGTCGGGCTCGTCCACACCTACGGGGTGAACATGGGCCTCTTCGCCGAGACGGTGCGCCTGGCGGCGACGGCCTACTTCGCGCTGAACTACTGGCTGTGGTCGGCCATCTGGATCGTCCAGCACCGCATCACGCTGCTGACGGAGACGCCGACGAACCCTCCCGATTGGCTGCTCCGGATCTTCGACGCCTCCGATGCGCTGTGGGCTCTCGCCGGATGGGGCTCGATCCCGCCGGGCATCCTCTTCAGCGGCGGCGTCGCCTGGCTGCTCCGCCGGAGCAGCCGGCTGATCCCCCGCCTCGCGGCGGGGATGTTCGCCGCCCTGGCGGCGCTCCAGCTTCTGTGGGTGATCTACAGCGGCCTGCGCGGCCTCCAGTTCTTCAACGTCGGCGGCTTCACGCTCCCCTACCTGATGGACGCCGCCCAGGCGCTCCTCCAGATCCTCGCCTATCTGTGCGCCGGGGTGGCGCTCTACCGCGAGAAGGGGATCTTCGTCCGCACCGCGCGCGCGGGGGGGCGCGGCTGACCGCCGCCCCGGCCCCGGGGCACGGGGAAGGCGGCTCCGGGGAGCCGCGCCGGCGGCGCGCGATCGCCGGCCCGCCGGTCCGCGATCCCTCTCGGCCCAGATCGAAGGGGCGCCGGCAACTCCGGGTCGCACAGCCCGCAGAGGGCCGGTGTGCACCGGCCGCGGCGCACCCGGGTACACTCGTGGCGGGGGCGACGTGACACGGGACGATCCCATCGGCGAGGCCTTGCGGCTTCTGGCGCGGGAGATCCGCCGCCGCGCCGAGCGGCATCCGGCGGCGCACCTGCCGCCGGGACGCGACGAACGCGTGGTGCTGCGCCTCCGGCTGCCGCTCGACGAGCGGGAGGGAGCGCTCGAGGAGGCGGCGGAGCGGGCGCGGTCGGAAATCGAGCGTTCGGTCGGGGCCACGATGAGCCGCCGGGCCGCGTTCCGGCCGGGGCACGTCTACTGCCTGCGGTGCGGGAGCGCTGATTGCGGCCACGGCACCCCGCAACGGGCGCGGGAGGTCTTCGCCGGATTCGGACCGACGGGGATGCCGCGCTTCGTCGACCTCGGCCAGTTCCTGCTGGAGCGGCACGACCCGAGGGTGGAACGCCTGTACGCGGGCGGGCGGGGCCTCGTGGCCGAGGTCGTGGGCGAGGCGGAGCTCACCTGGGACCTTCTGCCGAGCTTCCGCGACCGGGCCAACGGCTACCGGATCCACGGGCAGGTGGTCGCCGGGTGGTTCCGCGTGTCGGATGCGGCCGGCGTGCGGCAGCCGATCGCCGTCACCCTGCAGCTCGTCTCGACGCGCGCCGGCCGGCGTCGCCGCTACGCGCTCAACGCCATCGGGACCGGCCCCGACGGCGAGCCGCTGGACCGCCTCGGCGACCGGCTCGACAGTTTTCCGTGGAGCGGTCCGTTGCGCTGGGCTCAAGGGGTGCTCGACGGGGTGCGCGGGGCGGAACCCGACGGCGAGCTCTTCCGGAAGCGGATCGGGGGACTGCTCACCGCGCTCGCCCGGAGGCTCGAACGCGGCGAGCGGGCACGGGGCCGCCGCACCGCGCACGCCGAGGAACGGCACGGCTCCGGCGAGCGCCCGACGCGGCTCGCCTGCGCCGACCTGGCGCGGGCCGCCCCGGACGACATCCTCTTCGACGCGCGGCGGGGCACGCTGATCGTCCTCGGCGAGCGGGGGCGCGCCCACGTGTTCAACGAGGAAGGGCGCCTGGTGACCTCCGTGCGCTACCCGCCGGAGGCGATCGAGCGGAAGCGCGCGCGCGGCCTTTGGCGCCCGGCGAGCCGCGAGCAGATCGAGGCTCTGCGCGAGCAGGTCCGCTCCCCCTGAGCCCGCCCGGGGTGCGGGCTCGGCCGCGCCTCGCATCGCCCGTCCCACCGGCCCGCCGGCTCTTCGGTCGCGATTTCCGCCGCGGTAGACCGCGCCGGCCCGAAACGGGAGGTGCTTCCGCGGGGGGTGCGCGCCGGCACCCGACCCCGCGGGAAGCCGCGGCCTCGGCGGCCCGGTCCGGTCCCGGGGTCCGGCCGCCGAAGCCGCTGCCGCGACGGCGGGGCGGCCGTCCCGCCGCCCTCGGCCTCTCCCCACGTGGCCGCTCGCCGCGGAACCCGGCGGGGGCCCGCGGTCGCCCGCGGGCGCTCGCGGACCCATATTGGCCGGGGGTGGTGTCCGGGGTCCTCCGGGCGCCACCGGCCCGGCCCGCGCGCCGGGAGGGAGCCGCGCGGAAAGGCGCGCGGCGAGGGAGGCTCGATGTCGCGCACCAAGGATGCCGGGGCGGTCGGCGGCCGCGCCGCGGTCCCCGGATCGCTCCGCTCGGGGATACCGCTCCGGCCGGGAAGCCCCACCGTCCCGTTCGCCGGCCCCCAGCAGGGGTCGTTTGCCGGGGGAAGCTTCGTCGTCGACTCCGGGGGACACATCCTGGCGTTCGACCGCGCCATGGAGCGCCTGACCGGGTGGTCCACGTTCGAGGTCGTCGGCCGCCACAAGGACCTCGGTTTCTACGACAAGCCGGACGAGACCGGCGTCCGGCGGTACCGGGCACGGCCCCTGTTCGAGGGGAGCCTCCCCCGGGCCGAGCGGACGCTCTCCACGCGGCTGACGATGAACGCGCGGGACGGCAGCCAGTTCGAGGTCGAAGCGCTCGTCACCCCGCTCGGGCAGGACAGGCGGCGGTACGCCGTCGAGATCAAGCGGGTCCTCGCCCGCATCGCGGGCCCCGTGATCGCGCCGCCGGGAGACGGTGTGGACGCCGTCACCCGCCTTCCGGACGCCACGAAGTTCCACGAGCGGCTCCGCGAGGCGTTCGCGCGGGCCCGGCTGAGCGGCCAGCCGCTCGCCGTCCTCATCGTCGACATCGACGGCTACTCGCTGCTCGAGGGGAAGGTCGGCCAGGCGACGGGCAGCGACGTGCTGCGGCGGGCCGGCGGGATCCTGAGGGCGATGGTGCGGCAGGACGACATGGTCGCGCGGCTCGAGAAGGACCATTTCGGGATCATCCTCGAGGGAGCCGGACGCGGCGACGCGCGACTGGTTGGCGGGCGGATCCGGCAGACGGTCGAGCGCTTCAGCTTCGCCCGGGGAGACGGGGACGAGCTGCGCGTGACGGTGAGCATCGGCGCCGCCTGCTTCCCCGCCGACGGCGAGACCGCCGCGGAGCTGTTCCGGAGGGCCCAGGAAGCGCTGCGCGAGGCGAAGCGGCTCGGCCGCAACCGCGTCTGGTGCTACGTGCGGCGGCCGCGCGTCCCGCTGGCCACGCCCGTGTACTTCGACGGTCCCGCGGCCCAGGTCCTCGGCATGTCGCGCGATCTTTCGAACTCCGGACTGTTCGTGGAAACCAAGGATCTCCTTCCGGTGGGGCTGCGGCTCGGCCTGTCCTTCCACCTGCCGGGCGAGGCGGAGCCGGTGCGATGCGTGGGCCGCGTGGCCCGCACAGCCCCCGACGATCCGACCGGCCGGCCGGGCGGCTTGGGGATCGAGTTCGAGCGCTATGCCGGCGACGGGCGGAGGCGCATCGAGGCCTTCATCCACCGTTCGCTGAGCTGACGGGGTGGCCGGGCGGAATCAGCCGCGGCGCGCGGCCGCCCGCCGCGCGCCCCGCGGGCGGGAAGCGGCGCCGGCGAAGCGCTCCCGCTGGCGGCGGCGGCGCCACCCCTTTTTCGCCGCCTCCGAGCGCCGCCGACGCTCCGCCTCCTTCATGGCGAGGAACTTCTTCGCGTAGCGCTCGAGCTCGTCCATCGTCCGGAACTCGAGGTCGTGGCTCTCGTCGACAGCGAAGTAGTCGCACAGCGGCTCGTCCGGGTTCTCGAGCTTCTCCGGCATTCCGTAGTCGCGGCAGATCTGCGGCCGGCGGTCGTAGATCCGGCAGCTGTTGTCGGGTGCGAGATAGCGGCAGACGGCGTCGACCTGAAGGTACCACTCGCCGTCGTCCACCCAGATCCAGCTCTTGTCGTGGATCAGGTACCACTTGAGGGCGTCGAAATCCTCCTCGTCCTCCGGCTCGTCCAGCTCGAGCGCGAAATAGCGGCAGCACATCGCGCTGCACTCGTGACAGGGAGGACCGCCCGGCTGCTCGGGAACCGCGGCGCGCGGAAGCTTCCGTCTCGTCGCCATGGCGCGCATTCTAGCAGTCCCGAAGACGCGCGCCCGTCGCCGATCCTCGGGACGCCGTGCCGCGCCGGCGGGCGGCGCGCCGCCGGAGCGACCGCGGCTATGATTCCCGGCGGGAGGTGCGCATCGCGGGCCGGACGGCGGACGCACCGAAAGGTGCCATCGGGCGAGCCGGTTCCGCCGCCGTGCTCGGCGCCGCCGTTGCGCTGGCGGCGACGGCGGCTGCCGGGACGGCGGTCGATCTCGATCTGGTCGAGCACGCGCGCGCGGAGCGGGTCGTCTGGCCCGTGGTCTTCGAAGAGAAAGCTCCGGGCGCCTGTGAAGGCCTGAAGCCCGAGGATGTCGAGGTCGTCGAGAGCGGCGGAGGTCCCCTCCCCGTCGAGGCCATCGAACGCCGGCGGATGCCGACCGTCCACGCCGTGCTCGTCGACCTGAGCGAGAGCCACGCGCCGGTCGCCGACGCCGTGAAGCAAGCGCTCGCGCGTTACCTCGGCTGGGTGCGCGAGGGCGACGCGGTGCTGGTCGCGCATTTCGCCGACGAGCTGCACCTCGATCGGCCGCTCACACCGAAACAGGCCGGCGCCCCGCCCAGGCCCCCGCAGGACCTCGGGCTCGGGGGTCTGACGGCGCTGTGGGACGCGATCGACGAGACGCTCGCGTATCTCCGCGGCCTTCCCGAGCGGAAGGTGCTCCTGCTGATCAGCGACGGCTGCGAGAGCGCGAGCCTTTTGCGCGCGGCTTCCGGGGGGGACGACGAGCCGCTGCGCGCGGCGATCGACGCCACCCACGGGCTCGTGGCGTTCGCCATCGGGATCGACACGCCGGTGCGGTGCCAGGGCGTCTCGCCGCCGCTGCTCACGTCGCCGCGCGACTTTTTCTACGGGCTGGCGGAGCGGACCGGGGGCGACTTTTTCGATCTTCACTACCGCAACGATCCGGCGGCGTTCGGCCGCGAGCTCGACCAGGCGCTCGGCGAGATCGCGCGGAGGCTCGAGAACGAAGGAGCGGTGATCTACATCCCCCTCGCTGAAGAGGCCGGAGAGCGACCGCCCCGCGAGCGCCGGGTCGAGGTGCGGCTGTCGCGCGCGGCGCGGCGGCGCCTCGGGGGGCGATGCCATCTGCGCGCCGCCGTCGGACGCCGGCGGCCGCGGGGGCAAGGCGAGCCGACCGCCGGTGGGGAGCCGTTGCCGCTGACGGCGGAGGGTCTGGTCGACACCTCCCGTCTCGGCGCGTGGCACGCCGGATCGAGCTTTTCCTTCCCCCAGCCCCGCGCGGCCCGGATGATCGCCGAGCGATCCCTCGCCACCGGGCCTGACGGCGTACGGAAGTCCCCGCCGGCGAGGGCCGAACTCCGCTCCGGCGGGATCGTCCTTCACGCGCTCGATGTGACCGGCGATGTCGGGATGCTCGTCGCGCTCGGGAAGGAGGGCGGGCGCGCGCGGCTGGTCGAGCGCCGGAATCCCCAGGCGGCCGAACGAACCGTCCGCATCGCCGTGCCGCCGTTCGACCGGCTGCGATCCGAGATCTCCGCCCCCGAACTCGCCCTGCTCGCGCTGGCGCGGGAGCCCGAGGCGCCGGTGCTCGTGAACGGCAAGCTGCTGTTCGACCTGCGCCCGTGGATCGCGCGCGCACTGCTCGCCGTTCCCGGCTATCGCGAATGGGCCCTCGAGCGGCTGCGCGCGCGGCGGAGGAAGGAGATTGCTTTCCGCCTCGGTGGGCTGATCGGCCGGCTCGAGCGGGAGCGCGCCGCGGCGCTGCTCGACCGTCTCTCCCGCGATATCCCGCCGGGCCCGGTCCCCGCCGTCCTCGCCGACTGGCTCGGCGATCTCTCCGCCCGGGAGCTGGCCCGCCGCCTCGACGTCCGCGGCGCGAACCTCCTCCTCGTCCCCGGCCCGCCGGGGGCGAAGGCTCGGGATTGGGCCGAGCGCATCGAGCGCGCTTGGCCGCGCTTCGCGAGCTGGTTCGGGCCGGCGATCCGAACGCGCAGCGTCCTGCTGCCGATCCCGGTGATGGACCGGCGCCGCGAGCGGATCGGCTTTTTCCGCGTCTTCTTGCCGCACGAACCCGCCCGCGATGGATCTCTCGCCGACGCCTGGCCGCCACACCCGCTGGCGATCGACCTCGTGCGGCGGCTGGTGCGCCGGGCCGGCGAAGAGCTACGCGGCCGGGTGTGGGTCGCGTCGATGCGCGCCGGCCCGATCTCCGGCTTCGACCGCCGGAAGCTCCGCGGGCGGATCTGCCGCGCCGCCCGGGACGATCCCGCGCTGGCTGCCCTCTGCGACGCGCTGCCGGAGCGGCCGGTCGTCGCGCGCCTCGTGTTCGCCGACCGGCAGCGACCGGAGGGGCGCGCGGAGCTGGCGGCGCTGTACGACACGGCGAGAACGGGCGCGGAGGAGGCGGCCGAAAATGCGCCGGCGCTCCTGTGTGCGTGGCCACCGTCGGCCGTCTCCGGCGCGAGCGCGCGGGAAGCGTCGCTGGCCGCCCGCCTCGCCTCCTCGCTGCCGGAGGATCGGCCCCGCTGCCCTGCTGGATCGCTCTCGCCGTGAACGAGCGGTCGGCCGGCGCTGGAGTGGGCGGGCGCCGTTGATTCCAGAGATCAGCAATCGTATATGAATGGTGATCGGTCGAGTTCGCGCGAGTGAGCGGGGGAGGGGCCTCCGCAGAAGCCGGACGGTCGATCCCGACGCCGCGGCGCTCGCCGGGGAGGTGCCCCGTGCGGGTCCTCGCCTGGGTCATGTCATTCGTCTGCTCGCTGGCCACGGCGGCCATCGCCCAGTCGAGTGCCAGCTACCGCAACAGCGAGCACGTCCTCAACCTGGCGGGCCATCCCGCCGACTCAACCGATTTGTCGAGCGCCAGCTTCCACCTCACGCTCGACAGTCTCGGCGAGGCGGCGGTCCGCGCCTCGCTCGCGTCGAGTTCCTATCACCTCGACTCCGCCTTCGCCGCCGCCTATCCCCCGCCCAGCGAGGTGCATGGCGTGCGCTTCGCCGATCGAACGACGCTCGCCTGGGATCCCGAGCGTTCGGCCGGGAGCTACAACGCCTACCGCGACTCCCTCTCCGCGCTCCCGGGCGGCGGCTACGGTGCCTGTTGGCAGCCGGACCTGCCCGACACCCAGGTGAACGACCCCGCGTCACCGGCGCCGGGAAGCGGCTTTTTCTATCTCGTGACGGTCGAAAACAGGCTCCGCGAAGAGGGCACCAAGGGGACGGCCGCCTCGGGCGCCCCGCGGGACGGCAGCGCCTGCCCCTGACCCGCTTCGGGCTGCACCGGAGGAGATGACGATGTCTCGCTCGCAGTTCATGGCTCTTTCCGGCCGCCTCGCGGCGGCGCTCGTGCTGTCGGTCGCCGCCGCGCTCCCCGCCCTCCCGCAGGCGACGCCGCCGAGCGTGATCAACTACCAGGGCGTCCTGCGCGACGCCTCCGACAAGCCGCTCGACGGCAGCTACAACATGGTCTTTCGCTTCTGGTCGGCGGAGACGGGGGGCGACGAGATCCTCCTCGACCGGCATCTCGACATCAACGGCCAGGCGGTGACCGTCAGCGGCGGGCTCTTCTCCGTCGTGCTCGGCACGGGCGAGCTGCTCGACGGCTCCGGTCCGGGAACGTACGGCTCGCTGGCCGAGGTCTTCCGCGACTACGGCAACGTGTGGCTGGAGGTGCAGGTCGGTTCGGAGACGCTGTCGCCGCGGATCCGGGTGGCGGCGGCGGGCTACGCGCTCAATGCGTCGCACCTCGAAGGACATCCGGCCGGCCACTTCCTCGACACATCGTCAGCGGCCCAGACGAAGACCGGCCAGCTCACGGTCGACTCCGGTGGAACGTACGGCGTCGAGGCGTACGGAATGGGCGGTGGCGGCTATTTCAAGGACAAGGACGGGTCGGGATATGCCTTCGTCGGCTACGGCAACGACGGCATCAAAGCCTACGGCAGCCACGTCGGGGGCTACTTCGAGGACCTCGACGGCTCCGGATACGCCCTCGTCGCCGACGGCGACAACGGCATCAGCGCCTCCGGTAACGTCGT
>RFHH01000036.1 GCA_003696075.1 Acidobacteriota bacterium | reverse complement strand
TTATGGCCCGTGCCGCCTTCGGGACACCGCTCGGCACGCCCGTTGCTGTGAGATCCCGCCGAACGGCCCGGCCGCGGCGTCGTCCGGCGGTGCGGTCGGCGGTGGCCGCTCCGGAGAGCGGGGGCGGCCCCGGCCGGTCGCGGTGCGATGCGGCCGGGGTTGCGCGCGAGGCACCGCGGGCGACGGGGCGGGCGCGGGGCGAGGTGTGCGATGAGAGAGCGGTTCGGAGCGAGGGTGTTTCCCCGGGGCGGCCTCCTGCGGGACGTCCGGCATGTTTCGTTCTTCGCGGTGCTCATGGAGCTTTCGGTGCTGCTGCCGGCCGTCCCGGCGCTCGCCGGGCCGCCGACGACCGGCTCCGCCTCCGCGAGGGCCGTCTCCGAAGCGGCGGGCGGAACGGTGGCGTCGTCACTACCTGAAGGAGTCGATCGGGGTTGGCTCGACCGGGCCGAGGCGTCGATCCGCGCCGCCGAGTACCACGTGACGTGGTCGGACGAAACGCCGTGGGAGGAGATGGCCGGGGGCTGGCAGGCGCCGAACCGGGCGCAGGGCTTCCGGACATGGTTTACCGGGAAGGGCGTCCGCCTCGTGCCCCGCAAGCCAGGCCCGCCGGACTGGGAGTGGCATCTCGCGCTCGCCGCGTGGGGTCGCGAGGGGGCGATGCAGAAGGTCGCGCCGGGGCGGCTGTCGGTCCACGAGAGCCGCGTCGAGATCGACCGCGGCGCTCTCGTCGAGTGGTACGAGAACTCGCCGCGCGGCCTCGAGCAGGGCTTCACGATCCCGAGGCCGCCGCAGGAGGGCGAGCGGATCGGCCCGCTGCGGCTCGACCTGGCCCTGACGGGAACGCTGCGGCCGATCTTCGACGGCGCGGGGAAGGCGGTGGAGTTCGCGGCGAGGGGTGGGCGCCGGGTGCTGCGCTACTCCGAGCTGCGGGTTTCCGATGCGCACGGCCGGGCCGTTCCGGCGCGGATCGAGGGAACGTCGATCGACGGAACCACCGGGATTCGGCTCGTCATCGAGGATCGGGAGGCTGCCTATCCGCTCGCCGTCGATCCGCTGGCGAGCAGTCCGTCCTGGACGAGAAATGGCGATTCCTCTCACCCGATCGGTTACAGCGTCGGTTCCGCGGGCGACGTCAACGGCGATGGCTTCGGCGACATTGCCATGGGCTCCACGGCTGGTCATATCTGCGTTCACCATGGGAGCCCCGCGGGGCCCACGTACGACGAGCAATTCCATTATTGGCAGCAAGGGCTGGGGCGGAACGTCCAAACAGCGGGCGATGTCAACGGTGACGGCTACAGCGACCTCGTCGCCGCCGGCGGAGAATGGTGGCACTATGACTGGAGCGTGATGCTTTTCTACGGAGGTGCCGGCGGACTCGATGTCAACAACAGTTGGCAGCCCGACGCCTCGATCCTCGGCAAGAGCTTACTCGGAAAGGATGCCGGGCCGGCCGGCGATGTGAACGGCGACGGCTACGCCGACCTGATCATCAGTGCCATAAATGTCGATGGCGATCACGGCGAGGTCTACGTCTTCTATGGCACACCATCGGGCCTGCCGGCTCTTCCCGATTGGACCGCCACCGGGTTCTACAGCTCCAGCGGCGATTTTTGGGACAATTTCGGAACGGGCGCCGCGACGGCCGGCGACGTGAACGGTGACGGGTACAGCGACATCGTGGTCGGATTCCCCGAAAACGGCACCATCTACGCCTGGTACGGCGGCCCGAACGGCCTCGGCCCTGACGGCTCGCCTTCGAATTACGACTGGTCGTACACGGCGGGGAGCCGTTGCGGTTGGAGCGTCGCCGCGGCGGGGGACGTCAACGGCGACGGCTACGGCGACGTGATCGCCGGAACCGACACGGCGGAGCAGGTTTGGATCTTCTACGGATCGCCCTCCGGACTCCCGGCCGCGCCGGACGCCATCCTCTACACTCCGGAGCCAGGGTTCGACTTCGGATACTCGGTGCGGACAGCCGGCGACGTGAACGGGGACGGATACGCCGACGTCATCATCGGGGCCCCGGGCGATTCAGCCTACGTCTACATCGGCGGGCGGAACGGAATCCAAGGCTGGGCGTACTGGAGGCACGCGGGGTGGTTCTCGGCTGACTACGCCCACGCCGTGTCGACGGCCGGCGACGTGAACGGAGATGGGTTCAGCGAGGTTCTTGTCGGAGACCCGTCGAACAACAAAACCCAACTGTTCAACGGCGGTCCGGACGATCCCAACGGGCCCAATTGGTTGACCAGCCTCACATTGCCGTCGGACGGCGACCTCCTCGGTTTCTCCGTCGATTCAGCAGGGGACGTCAATGGCGATGCGTACGACGACATCGTCATCGGCGCCCGCGATTGGGACGGCGGCCAGGTCGACGAGGGTGCGATCTTCGTCTACCTCGGAAACATGGAGGGACCCGGCGGGACGTACGACTGGATGGCCGAGAGCGATCAGGGGGGAGCCCAGCTCGGCTGGTCGGTCGCCGGCGCGGGCGACATCGACGGCGACGGATTCGACGACCTGGCGGCCGGCGCACCAGGCTATGCCCATTTCAAGGGAGAGGTCGACAGCGGCGCCGTCTTCGTCTGGCGCGGGTCGATGCTCGGCCTCGGCCCGAACGGCAACCCAGGGAACGCGGACTGGAGCGCGTTCGCCAACAAGTCGTACAGCCTGCTCGGCTACGACGTCGATGCCGCGGGCGATCTCAACGGCGACGGCTACGGCGACATCGTCGTCGGCGCGCCTTTCTACGACAACCACGCGACCGACGAGGGTGCGGCGTTCGTCTGGTACGGCTCGGCCACCGGTTTGGGAGCGACCGGAACGCCGTCCAACGCCGACTGGGCCGCTTATGGCGTGCAGGACGGCGCACGCTTCGGGACGTCGGTGGCGTCGGCGGGCGACGTCAACGCCGACGGCTTCGGCGATCTCGGCGTCGGGGCCTATCGCTACGACGACATCTACACCGACGAGGGTGCGGCGTTCGTCTGGTACGGCTCAATGCATGGTCTCTCGGGGACGGGTACCCCATCGAACGCCGACTGGAGCTACATCGGAGAGCAAACCGGAGCGTATGTCGGCTACGCGATCTCGGCGGGGGACGTCAATGGCGACGGTTTCAGCGATTTCGCCGTCGGCGCGCACGGATGGGACCGCTCGGACTACGGCCGTGTCTACGTCTTCCACGGCGATGCAGGCGGGCTCTCGACAAGTCCGGCGACGACGATCACCGGCACGGATCCTAATGGCGCGTTCGGGTACGCGCTCTCCTTCGCCGGCGATGTCAACGGGGACGGCTACGACGACCTGATCGTGGGCGCCTACCTGACGGACGACACCGCCAACGGTTACACCGACGCCGGCGAGGCGTTCCTGTGGTACGGCAGCGACGCCGGGCTGGTGACGACGGCTCCGGCGTGGTCGGCCTACGGCGAGAGCGCCACCGCATGGTTCGGGCGCTCGGTCGCCGGAGCGGGGGATACCAATGGCGACGGCTTCGCCGATTTCCTCATCGGCATTCCGGGATGGGACCCGGGACCCTTCGATGTGAACCAGGGGGAGGCTTACCTCTACGCCGGCGGCGGGCGGTTCGGCCGCGAAATCGAGCCGCAGCAGCGGAAGGTCAACGACATCGTCGCCCCGGTCCTCGCGCGCTACGACCTGTCGGACAGTCCCGACGGTTTCGAGGTGGCCGCAAGGGGCTGGGGCCTTCTCGGGCGGGCCGAGGTCCAGCTCGAGTGGGAGGCCAAGCCGCTGGGCCAGCTCTTCGACCTGACCGGGCTCCAGCGGGGCACCACCTGGACCGACTCGACGGCCGGCTCGGCGCTGGTCAAGGGGACGGCGAGCGCGTCCACGTCGGGCGCGCAGCACTGGCGGGCGAGGGTGCGGATGCATCCGGCCGATTCGCCGTACCAGCTCTGGGGGCGCTGGGTCACGCGGCCGTGGGGCGGCTGGAACGAGGCGATGCTGCGCGTGGCGCAGGACGCCGACGGCGACGGCTGGCCCGACGAGCGCGACAACTGCCCCTCGATCGCGAACCCGGGCCAGGAGGACGCCGACGCGGACGATCTCGGAGACGTGTGCGACAACTGTCCCTCGGACGCGAACCCGGGCCAGGAGGATGCCGACGGCGACGGCACCGGCGACGTCTGCGACACCTGCACCGACACCGACGGCGACGGCTACGGCGATCCTGGCTATCCGGCGACGACCTGCACGCTCGACAACTGCCCCGCCGATTCGAATCCCGACCAGGCCGACATGGACGGTGACGGCACGGGCGACGTCTGCGATCCGGACCGCGACGGCGACGGCTGGGCGAACGCCGGCGACTGTGCGCCAGACGACGGCACGCTGTGGTCGAAGCCGACGCCGGTGCTCGACCTGATGGTGACGAACGACCCCGTCAACAATCTGAACTGGTCGCCGCCGGCCGATCCCGGGACGTCGCAGACGCTCTACTACGACGTGCTGACCAGCCGGAAGCCGAACGACTGGAGCATCTTCGAGGCCCAGTGCGTCGAGTCGGACGACACCGACACGACGGCGACCGAGACCAGCGTGCCGCAACCCGGGGAAGCGTACTACTACCTCGTGCGGGCGGAGAATCCGTGCGGCAGCAACATGGGAACGAAGTCCGACGGCACGCCGCGCACCGGGAGGGCCTGCCCATGACGATGGACGGCGGGTACAGGTTTTCAGCCGCGGGAACGCCGCGCGATCCGCGGCGCTCCGGTGACACGGGATCCGTCCGAGGCGCGACGGTTCGCGTCGCGGCGGTCGCGCTTCTGCTGCTGCTGTTGGGGGCGGCTTCGATGCCGGCGCTCGCGCAGCAGAGCGCGAGCTTTCACATCAGCGACCACACGCTGAACGCGGGCGGCCGCCCGGAGGGGGGCGTGACGGCCTCCTCGGCGAG
>RFHH01000035.1 GCA_003696075.1 Acidobacteriota bacterium | reverse complement strand
GTCTCGCCCGCCTCCAGCCGCCGGCTGGGCCTGGCGGGACGGCCCCCGACGGTGATGCGGCCGTCCCGGATCAACCGTGCGAGGCGCGTTCGCGACCAGTCGGGATGCCGCCCGGCGCAGAAGCGGTCGAGCCGGATCCCGGCCTCGCTCTCCTCCACGAGGTGCGTGAACCGCTGCCCCACCGGACCGCCCCCGGTCACTCCCCGGTCCCGGCGCCGTTTCCGGCAGGAGGCCGGCGCCGCGCCCGCCACCACAGGGCCGCCGCCACCGGGACGACGGCGAGCGAGACGATCTGGCTCGTGGAGAGGCGGTCGCCGAACCACAGCCCCCGCAGGGTATCGCCCCGGAAGAACTCGATCGCGAACCGGCCGGTGCCGTACGCCACGAGGTAGGCGAACGCCAGCTCGCCCGGGCGGCGCCGTCGCCCCCGGAGCCACAGGAGGAACGGGAGGACCACCCCCGCCGTCCATAGGGCCTCGTACAGCGGGGTCGGGTGGAGGGGAACGCCGAGCGGCACCCCGGTGCGGGCGTGGGCCGCCGGTGACGAGTAACGGATTCCCCACCAGAAGCGGCAGGCGGCGCCGTAGCAGCAGCCGGCGGCGAGACAGCCGAACCGCCCGATCGCCTGGGCGAGCGGCAGCGGAACGGCCGCCGCGTCGAGCAGCGGGCCGAGGGGGATCCGCTCCAGCCGCGCCAGCGCGAGCAGCGTCGCGAGACCGCCGAGCAGGCCGACCCAGACGACGCCGGCGGCCTGGAGGAGTTCCACCGAAAACAGCCGCGACGGCTCCTCCATGTACCAGGGCAGATCGACGAGCACCAGCCCGGCCTTGGCCGAGATCAGTCCCGCGACAACGGTCCAGAACGCGACGCGTCCCGCCGCCTGGGGCTCGATCCCCTCCCGCTCCGCCAGACGCTGGAACCAGAGCCAGCCGGTGAGCAGGGCGGTGGCCACCAACAGGCCGTAGGTCGGCACCGCGACATGGATGCGGCCGAGGAGCGGCAGGGAGACCTCGCCGAAGTCAATCAGGTAGGGATGCATGATCGCTCCGGTGTGCGGACCGGGGCCGGAGGGCCTCGAACAGCAGCAGCGCGGCGCCGCACGTGAGCCCGGTATCGGCGAGATTGAACGTCGGCCAGCGATAGGTGCCGAACCAGCGGACGAGGCGTCCCGCGAGCGGTTCGTAGGCCCAGTAGACGTCGATGAAGTCGACCACGTAGCCGCGCGCGACCCGGTCGAGGAGGTTGCCCGCGGCACCTCCGAGAATGAGGGCGAGGGCGACGCGCGCGCGGCGATCCGCCGCCGGGGCGCGGAGCAGCAGGACGCCGATGGCGGCGATCGCCGCCAGCGGAAGCAGCGTGAGGAGGAGCGACCGCCAGGGCTCGGAGGCGTCGGCCAGCATTCCGAACATGGCGCCGGTGTTGTGGCTCAGGGCGAGCCGCAGGCAGCCCGGCAGGAGCGGCAACGGCGCTTCCAGCCAGCGCTCGGCCGCCAGCTTCGACAGCTGGTCCGCTGCGAACCAAGAGGTCGCGAGCGCCAGATCGCGGTTCCTCGGGGACACGACTGGGGCACTCCGATAGGGGACGACGAGCATACCGCGGCGCGTCGGGACGGGCCGCTGCGACCTCCGGCCCGGCCGTGCAAGAATACGCCGCCCCGCGCGCCCTCGGCGGCAGGCGACGGAGGCGGAGGAGCGGATGGCTTACCAGCGACCCTCGGGCGAGCACCGGTTCGCCGAAAACGAGCGGCGGACGCTCGAGTTCTGGCGGGAACGGCGCATCTTCGAGCGCTCGCTGGAACAGCGGAGCTCGGGTCCCAGGTTCGTCTTCTACGAGGGGCCGCCGACGGCGAACGGCCTGCCGCACAACGGGCACGTCTTGACCCGCGTCGTGAAGGACCTGTTCCCCCGCTACCGGTCGATGCGCGGTTTCGACGTGCCGCGAAAGGCCGGATGGGACACGCACGGGCTGCCCGTCGAGGTGGAGGTCGAGAAGGAACTCGGCATCCACGGCAAGTTCGAGATCGAGCGATACGGGGTCGAGGCGTTCACCAAGCGGTGCATCGAGTCGGTTTTCCGGTACACCGAGGAATGGGAGCGGCTGACGGAGCGGATCGGCTTCTGGATCGATCTCTCGGACGCGTACGTCACGTTCCACCGCCCCTACGTGGAGTCGGTCTGGTGGGCGCTGAGCCGCCTGTTCGACAAGGGCCTGCTCTACCGGGGCCGGAAGTCCGTTTGGTGGTGGCCCCAGGGCGGCACGGCGCTCTCGGCCGCCGAGGTGGGTCTGGGCTACCGGGAGGTGGACGACCCGGCGGTGGTGGTGCGCTTTCGGAGCCGCTCGCGTGAGGGCGTTTCCTACCTTGCGTGGACGACGACGCCCTGGACCTTGCCGAGCAACGTGGCGCTCGCCGTGGCCGAGGATCTCGAGTACGTCGTGGCGCGCGTGCGCCGGCCGGACGGCCAGCCGCGCGAGGAGCGCGTGGTCGTCGCCGCGCCGGTGGCCGGAACGGTCCTCGAAGGGCTCGAGTGGACCGCCGAGGAAACGCTCCGCGGCGAGGCTCTCGTGGGGGAGCGGTACGAGCCGCTCTTCCGGTACGCCGAGCCGACGGGGGGGCGCGCCTACGAGATCATCGCCGCCGATTTCGTCGGAGCGGAGCAGGGAACCGGGATCGTCCACATCGCCCCGGGATTCGGTGAGGACGACTTCCGCGTCGCCCAGGAGCAGGGCATCGGATTCCTCCAGCTGCTCGAGCCGGACGGCACGTTCCCGCCGTCGGTGCCCGAACTCGCCGGACTCGGCTTCAAGGAGGCGGACCGCGAGGTCATCCGGATGCTCGAGGCCCGCGGGCTCCTCTTCGATCGGTCGACGTACCGGCACGACTACCCGTTCTGCTGGCGGGCCAGCAGCGACCCGCTGATCCAGTACGCGCGTCCGGCCTGGTTCATCCGCACCACGGCGCTCATCGACGAGGCGATCCGGAACAACCGGGCCGTGCAGTGGCTTCCGGAGCACATCAAGGAGGGACGCTTCGGCGACTTCCTCGAGAACAACGTCGATTGGGCGCTGTCGCGCGAGCGCTACTGGGGCACACCGCTTCCCATCTGGACCTGCGAGGCCTGCGGCGCCCGCGTCGCCCTCGATCGGCTCGACGCGGCGCTGGAACGCAATCCGCAGGCGCTCGAACACTGGAAGAGGGCCCGCGAGCGCGATCCGTCGCTGTCGGAGCATCTGGCGATCCACAAGCCGTGGGTGGACGCGGTGACGTTCGGCTGCCGCGAGTGCGGCGGAACGATGCGCCGGGAGAGCGAGGTCATCGACTGCTGGTTCGACTCGGGCTGCATGCCGTTCGCGCAGTTCGGGTTCCCGCATCGCGGCCGGGAGGAGTTCCGGCGCGCGTTTCCCGCCGACTTCATCTCGGAGGCGATCGACCAGACCCGGGGATGGTTCTACTCGCTCCTCATGATCTCGACTCTCGTGTTCGACGAGGAGACGCAGCGGGAATACGGCCTCGTCCCCCCGCGGGGCTATCCGCACCCGTACAAGACCTGCATCGTGCTCGGCCACGTGTGCGACCCCGAGGGGAAGAAGGAGTCGAAGAGCGCCGGCAACTACACGCCTCCGGACCTGGTTCTCGAGGGCCGGTTCACGCTGACGGTGGCCGATCCGGCCGCCGTCGAGCCGGCGCCGGCTCCCGAGGAGGCCGTTCTCGTCCGCGCTCAGGTCAAGACGCTGGGGCTCCCGGAGGGGCACGAGGTGACGCTGCGGGCGGGCGAGCGCACCGCGAAGGCGCGCCTTCGCGCCGGGTCGCCCGGCAAGGAGGCGATCGGCCTCGGAGATGCGGTGCGGTCGGAGCTGGGAGTGTCGAGCGGCGACCGGGTGGTGGTCGAGGTGCTCGACGATCCCCCGGGGGCGGATGCGTTCCGCTGGTTCTTCTACGCGGCGGGGCCGCCGTGGAACAACACCCGAAACTCGCTGCGCGCGATCCGCGAGCAGCAGAACGAGTTCCTGGTGAGGTGGTCCAACGTCCTCACCTTCTTCCTCATCTATGCCTCGATCGACGGGTTCGATCCCGCCGAGGGGCTGCCGGCGGCGGACGGGCGGGTCCCCGATCCCACGGGCGGCCGCGGCTACCGGCCGGCCGCCGAGCGGCCGCTGCTCGACCGGTGGATCCTCTCGGAAACGGCCCTGACGGCCCGCCGCGTCACCGAGGCGCTGGACGGTTACCGCATCTACGACGCCGCCCAGGCGCTCAAGCGCTTCGTGGACGGCCTGTCGAACTGGTTCGTGCGGCGGAACCGCGACCGGTTCTGGGCACCCGGGGTGGAGCAGGACAAGCGGGACGCCTTCTGGACGCTGTGGGAAGTGCTGTGCCTGCTCGCGCGTCTCGCCGCGCCGTTCGTCCCGTTCTTCTCGGAACACGTCTGGCGCACGCTCGTCGGGGGGGCGTGGCCGGGGGCCGCCCCCGAGAGCGTCCATCTCGCCGACTGGCCCGAGCCTCCGGCGGCCTGGATCGACGAGGAGCTCTCGGAATCGATGGACCTGGCGCGCGAGGTCGTGTCGCTCGGGCTGGCCGCGCGCGCCGAGAGAAAGATCCGCGTGCGCCAGCCGCTGGCCACGGCGCGGGTCTTCCTGGCGGACCGGCAGCGCGAGGCGTCGTTGAAGTCGCTGGCGTCGATCATCGCCGACGAGCTGAACGTGAAGGAGGTGCGGTTCGGCGGGGATGCGGACCGCTTCGTCACCTGGACTCTCAAGCCGAACTTCCGGCTGCTGGGACCCCGGTACGGCAAGGCGATGCCGGCGATCAAGGCGGCGCTGGCGGCGGCCGACGCCGCGGAGCTGCGGCGGCGGCTCGACGAGAAGGGGGAGTTCGAGATCGAGGTGGAAGGGCGCGCGATCCGGTTGAGTTCGGAAGAGGTTTCGGTCTCCCTCGCGGCGAAGGAGCACTACGCCGCGTCGTCCTCGGCCCGGGCCGTCGTCGTCCTCGACACCGACATCGACGAGACGCTGCGCATCGAGGGCCGCGCCCGCGAGCTCGTCAACAGGATCCAGGCGCTGCGCAAGGAGCTCGACCTGGACTACGTCGCCCGTATCGAGGTGTTCGTCGATGCGGGGGAGGGGATGGCGCCGGTGCTGGAGCGCCACGGGGAGCTGGTGGCGCGCGAGACGCTCGCCGTGTCGGTCGTTCCGGGAAAGCCGCCCGAAGGTGCGGCGGTGAAGGAGACGGTCATCGACGGGGAGCCGGTCCGGATCGGGCTGATCGAGGCGGGGCGGTGAGCGAGCCGCTCTACTTCGACCACAACGCGACCGCCCCTCCCGCTCCGGGCGTGCCGGAAGCCCTGGCCGCGGCCCTCCGGGACGGCTGGGGCAACCCCTCCAGCCGCCACGGGTGGGGACGCCGGGCGCGCGAGGCGCTGGAGCGGGCGCGGGGCGAGGTCGCCGCCTCCCTGGGCGCCACGGCCGCGCAGGTGGTCTTCACCTCGGGGGGCAGCGAGGCCGACGCCCTGGCGATCCGCGGGCCCGTGGCGGCCGGCGCGGTCGCGACGCTCGTGGTCGGCGCGCTGGAGCACCCCGCGGTGCTCGGCACCGCGCGGGCCGTGGCCCGGGAACGCGGCCTGCGGCTGATCGAGGTTCCGGTCGACGCCGCGGGGCGCGTCACGCCGGCGGCGCTGGAGCGCGCTCTCGAGGGAGCGGAACGGCCGCTCGTCTCGGTGATGGCGGCCCACAACGTGACCGGGGTCCTCAACGATCTCGTCGCCCTGGGTGCCGTGGCGCAACGGGCGGGGGCGCTCTTCCATACCGACGCCGTCCAGGCCTACGGGAAGATCCCGCTCGACTTCGCCGCGCTGCCGTGCGCGATGCTCTCCGTGTCCGCCCACAAGATCGGCGGGCCGCCGGGGGTGGGAGCGCTGCTGGCGCGCGAGGAGGTGCCGCTCGCTCCTTACTGCGGGGGAGGCGGCCAGGAGCGGGGGCGGCGGCAGGGAACGGAACCGCTCCCCGCAGCCGTCGCTTTCGGGACGGCCGCGCGCGCCGTGGCCGCGCGTCTGGGGTGCGCTCGCGCCGTGGCGCGCCGGCGGGATCGATTCGAGGAGAGGCTCGCCCGCGCGGTCGACGGGGTGCGGTTCGCGGGAAGGGACGCGGATCGGCTGCCGAACACCTCGGCGGTGCTCGTCCGAGGCGCGGACGGGGCGGCGGTGGTGGCGGCGTGCGACGAGCGGGGGCTCGCCGTCTCGGCCGGTTCGGCCTGCCACGGGGCGGGCGGCGGCTCCGCCGGAGCGATCCTGGGAGCTGCGGCCCCGGGTTCCGCCGGGGAGTGGGGACTCGTTCGCGTCAGCGCTGGGCCCGACACGACCGACGCGGAGATCGACGAGGCGGTCGTGAGGCTGGCCGAGGCGATCGGCGAGGTTCGGAGCCGGGAGGACGGACGGTGGCGGTGAGGGGGGGCGCGCGCGGACGCGCGGCCGAGGG
>RFHH01000034.1 GCA_003696075.1 Acidobacteriota bacterium | reverse complement strand
GCCCCGACGCCGCAGGTGGTGGTGAAGGAGTCGACGGTGCCGTCGCAGTCGTTGTCGACGTTGTCGCAGATTTCCTCGGAGGGTGTGCCTGGCTGGCAGGAGTCGACGCCGTTGGTGCAGGTGCCGGTGGCGGCGCAGGCTCCGACGCCGCAGGTGGTGGTGAAGGAGTCGACGGTGCCGTCGCAGTCGTTGTCGATATTGTCACACTGCTCGGTGGCCCCGGGATGCGCGGCAGGATCGGAGTCGGCGCAGTCCGCCGGCAACCCGTCGCTGTCGCCCGCCTGATCCGGGCTGCACACGTCGTACCCGTCCCCGTCGTTGTCCGGGTGGTCCTCGGTCATCCCCAGGCAGTTCTGGTTCACGCCGTCGCACAGGACTTCCGTGGCTCCGGGGTGGACGGCGTTGTCGAAATCGTCACAGTCGCCGCAACTCAGCTCGCCGGGATCGCAAACCCCATCACACACGACATACCCGTCTCCATCCTGGTCCAGACACGGCGGTCCCTGCGCCATCGCTGCCGGCACGATCAGAAGGATCGAACCGGCCGCAATGGCGAGACCGAGGGCCCGAATCCAGAAGACCGGGAACCGGCTGTCTGCTGACCTGCTCATGTGGTGGCTCATACGCGTTCCCTCTTCGCTTGCCGAACGAGATGGGGTGCTGCGGACCGCGTCCATCGGCCCCCCGGAGGTCGGGCGGCCGAGCGCGGAGGACGGACCGGCCATGGCGCCAGTGGTCGCCGTCGGGCGGTTCGTTGCGGTCTCATCGAACTCCCCACACCCCGGAAACCGATTCGCACTCGCGCCTATCTCTCCCGAAGCGAGCAGCCGGGATCAATAGGGCAAATGCCCCAATCGCAGCCCGGCCAGCGGTGCCGGCCGCCTCGTCCGGACGCGCGGGCCGCCGTTCGGCGTGCGAACGAGGGCGGCCGGATCCGGTCCGGGCCGCGGGGCGTCGCTCGGCGGTCGGGGTCCAGAGGGCCGCTCTCCGGGCTCCCGACGGCGAGGGTCGGGCCGGAAAGCGGGCCGAGGGTCGCCGCTCCCGACGGCGGCGGGATTCCCCGCGGAGCCGTTCCCGTTCCAGCTCCCCGGAAGGCATGCGGTGTCCGGATCCGGACGCCTCGGGAATGGCGGGCGTCGGCGAACTGGCTGATTTGCAAGCAGTTGTATGCCGAGCGGTGCTCCCGGGGGCCACCGCGCGGCGGTTGTGGCGCTCCTCGTCTCGCCGTACTAGAAGGAGCCGCCCGCCATCCACCGGCGGTTCCAGGAGATCTCCGTGTCCGCAAAGTCCCCCATCGCCGCGATCCTCTTTCTGCTGTCAGTCGCCTCACCCACCCTCGCCGGCGATCCTCCGCAGGATCTCGACGACCACACCGCGCCCCCGGCGGAGTGGGTCCGTCGCACCGAACCCGGTCTTCCGGGGATGCTCGCCGCGACCCCGACCCCGAAGGGGCTTCTGTACAAGCGCTGGACGCCGATCGCTCCGGAGGAGTGGAGCACGCCGGACCCGACCTACCGCTGGCTCCTGACCCAGATCGATGCCGGCGTCGCCGACGCCCGCGTCATGCGGATGCACTACTGGCTCAAGCAGCGCCTCACCCCGTTCGACAGGCCGATCCCCGACGGCTGGCGACAGCGGGCTCTGTCCCGGCTTCTCTCGGCGCGCGGCCCCTCGCAGCCGGCCACGGCGGCGGGTCAGATTCCCGCCATCGGGCGCTGGATTCCCGTGGGGCCGACCACGATTCCCGGCCGGGTCACCGGGCTTTCGTACGTCCCCGGGCGCCCCGGCTGGATCCTCGCGGGCATGGCTGACGGCGGCGTCTTCCTCTCCCGGGACCATGGCGGCAGCTGGGAGCCGCTCACCCAGCGGGAGGCGACACAGGCGACGGGGGCCGTCGCCGCCGATCCCCACGATCCCTCTCTTTTCTTCTGGGCCACGGGGGAGGGGAACGGAGCCATCGACAACTACGGCGGTATCGGCGTGCTCCGCAGCGAGGATGCCGGCCGGACCTGGACGGCGTCAGATGCGTTTTCCAGCGTTTTCCGCTGCCTCCACCCCGATCCGGCGGTGCGCGACCGCATCTGGGCGTGCGGCCAGTACGGCCTCTACCGCTCCGACGATTCGGCGCGGACGTGGGTCCAGGTCGGCGGCGGGCTGCCGACCGATACCGGGGCGACGAACGTGATCTTCCGTCCCGACGACCCGTCGGTCATGTTCGCCGGCATGTGGAACCGGGGTGTCTGGAAATCGACGGACGGGGGAGCGAACTGGACCCAAGTCGGCGGCGGACTCCCCTCGGACCTGGCGCGGATGGATCTCGCCCTTTGTGAGCGAAATCCGGACATCATGGTGGTGGCTTCCGGCCTCAACGGCGGCGATCTGTGGAAGTCCACCGATGGGGGTGCGACGTGGTCCGAGGTGGCCTCGGCACCGGACCACTGCGGTGGACAGTGCTGGTACGACAACGTGGTGGCGATCGCCCCCGACGATTGCGACACGATCTATCTCCACGGCGTCGGTATCCACATTTCGCGTGACGGCGGGCAGACATGGGAAGGAACGAGCAGCGGGGTTCACGTGGATCATCACGCCATCCTCGTCGCACCGGGCGGCGAGGTCATCGCGGGAAGCGACGGCGGCGTTTTTCTCTCCACCGACTACGGCCGGACCTACACTCGGATCAGTGACGGACTGCCGACCACACAGTACTACGGTGGGTGTGGCAACGATGCACTGGCCGGATGGCTGGGCGGCGGCACGCAGGACAACGGATCGCACCGATACCGCGACACCGACGGCTGGCGGCAGGTTCTCGGCGGAGACGGCGGGATGTGCGCCGCATCGGGCGACAAGATTCTCATGGAGTACCAGAACACCAACCTCCAGCGCTCGCTGAACGGAGGAAACGGTTTCCAGGATGCGAACACCGGGATCCGAAGCCAGGATCCCCGCGCATGGGTCGGCATCATCGAGAAGGATCCCCAGGACGCCAATACCCTCTACGTCGGCACCAACCGCGTCTACCGGACGAAGGACTTCCACGACACGCCCTGGGAGGAGATCCTCGGGCCGGTCTTCCTCAGCCGCATGGTGAGCGCCCTGGCGGTGTCTCCCGCGGATCGGAACGTGCTTTGGGTGGGATACGAGGCGGGCGGCCTGTTCCGCAGCGAGAATGCCCTCGCTCCGACTCCCTCCTTCACCGATATCCGCGGCGGGCAGCCGATCCGCACCATCCGGCGCATCGTTCCCCATCCGAGCGACCCGGCGGCGGCCTGGATCATCTACTCGGGCTTCGGCTACCCGAAGATCACGTACACGCCGGATGCAGGCTCCACTTACACCGACGTGACCGGCGACCTTCCTGACGTTCCCGTGAACGACCTCGTCGTGGATCCCGGCGACGTGAACGTGCTGGTTGCCGCAACCGATCTAGGCATCTACCGCTCGGACGACGGTGGCGCCACCTGGTACGGTTTCTCGGACGGTCTGCCGACGGCTGCCGTGGTCGAGCTCTTCCGCCACCCCAACGACGGGGTCCTCACCGCCGCTACCCACGGGCGCAGCATGTTCCGCTTCCGAGCGGCGGCGGCGGGACCGATCGACGTCCCCGATGGGCGGACCGTCCCGGGACGGGAGCTCGTCGCCGAGCGCACCGCCGGCGGCGAGCTGTGGGTTCGTTTCGACACCGAAACCTGCACCGCAGAGCGCTACCACCTCTTCTGGGGGGACCTGGGAGCGGTCTCGTCCGGAGCCTACTCCGGCGCGGTCTGCGACCTCGATCGCGGGGGCGAGCAGGTGGTGCCGATGCCGGGCGCACCGGGCCAGAGCGTGTTCTTCCTCGTCGCATCGGCGACAGCGGCCGGCGAGGAGGGGCCCCACGGCTACGACTGGCAGGGAGCCGAACGCCCGCACCGCGGGGTCGGCTACTGCGGCGTGACCGTGCACCAGGCCCCGGTCGCCTGCCCCTGAGCCCGCCCCCGGGGCGGACGGCCCGCCGGGGCCGGCGCCGGGGGAGTCCACCCGGCAGGCGGCTTGCTTGCCGGGCTGCGGTTGCTAGATTCTCGCCATGCGGGCCGTGTGGGCCGGCCCGGGAGGCGTCGTCGGGCGATGAAGAGCATCGGCATCGGCTTGATGGGCTTTGGTCGGATCGGCCGCAATCTGTTCCGGATTCTCCATCAGAGAACCGATCTTCAGATCCGTGCGATCAGCGACATCGCCGACCACCGGGGGCTCGAGTACCTCCTGCGGTTCGATACTCTTTTGGGCCGTTTCCCGGGCGAGGTGAGCATCAGGGACGGGAGGCTGTACGCTGCCGGGCGTCGCATCGCGATGCTCTCGGCCGAGAACCCGGGCGATGTCGACTGGCGCGAGTTCGGCGTCGATATCGTCGTCGAAGCGACGGGCCGCACGCGCCGCCGGCGTGAGTTCGAGCGCCATTTCGAAGCGGGGGCCAAGCGCGTCGTCCTTTGTTCGCCGCCGGCGGATCCGCCGGACATCACGGTCGTCCGTGGCGTCAACGACGACGCCCTGTCACCGGAGCATCGGCTGATCTCGAACTCCTCGTGCACCGCCCATTGCATCGCTCCGGTGATCAAGATCCTCCACGAGGCGTTCGGTATCGAGCGGGCGTTCCTGACCACCGTGCACGCCTACACGAACCAGCTCCGTCTCGCCGACGTCCCGGTGGCCGACAAGCGTCGCGGCCGGGCCGCCGCCGAGAACATCATCCCGCAGGAGACCAATGCCGCGGAGATCGTCATGGAGCTGATCCCCGATCTTCGCGGGCGAATCACCGGCAAGGCGATGAACGTGCCGGTGCCCGACGGCTCGGTCGTCGATCTCGTTTGCTGGCACCGGGAGAAGATCGACCGCACCGACATCAACGAGGTGGTGCGCACCGCCGCCAGCACCGAGCGCTACCGCGAGGTGCTCGAGTTTTCGGAGGACCCGATCGTCTCGAGCGACATCGTACGCAGCTCGTACTCGGGAACCTTCGACTCCCTCGCCACGATGACCCTCGGGGATCGGGTGTCGAAGACCCTGTGCTGGTTCGACAACGGATGGGGCTACGCGCACCGGGTGGCCGACCTTCTGGAGAGGCTGGCCGCGTTCGAGCGGGAGGAAGCGCGATGAGCGTCAGGATCGGCATCAACGGTTTCGGGCGCATCGGCCGGAGCGTGTTCCGCATCCTCTCGTCCCGCGAGGACCTGCAGGTCGTCGCGGTGAACGATCTCTACGACAACGAGCAGCTCGCCTACCTCCTCCAATACGACACGGTCATGGGACGCTTCTGGAAGAGCGTCACCGTCGACGAGAATTCGATGTACGTGGATGGCCGGAAGGTGGCGATGACGGCTGTCAGGGACCCGGCCGAAATCCCGTGGGGTGACCTCGGTGTGGACGTCGTGATCGAGTCCACGGGGGTGTTCCGCACCCGGGAGCCGCTGGAGCGCCACCTCGCGTCCGGTGCCAAGAAAGTCATCCTGACGGTCCCGCCGAAGGAGCCGATCGACGCCATGGTCGTGATCGGCGTCAACGAGGGCGATCTCCGGCCGGAGCACCGGCTGATCTCCAACGCCTCGTGCACGACGAACTGCCTCGCGCCGATCGCCAAGATCCTCGACGAGGCGTTCGGCATCGAAGAGGGTTTTGTCACGACGGTCCACGCGTACACGAACGATCAAAGACTCGCGGACGTGCCGCACCGCGACCTCAGGCGCAGCCGCGCGGCTGCCGAGAACATCATCCCCACCACGACCGGAGCGGCTAAGGCGGTCGGGAAGGTGTTGCCGCAGCTTGCCGGCAAACTGGACGGGATGGCGATGCGTGTGCCGGTGCCCGACGGCTCGATCGTCGACCTCGTGTGCCGAGTCCGGAAAGCTCCCTCGGTCGAGGAAGTGAACGCTGCGGTGCGCGAGGCGGCTGCGGGTCCCCTGCGCGAGATCGTCGAGTACAGCGAGGTACCGCTCGTTTCCTCGGATATCATCGGTAACCCCCACTCGTCGATCTTCGACGCACTGTCGACGCGCGTCGGCGGCGACGGCTTCGTGAACGTCTTGAGCTGGTACGACAACGAGTGGGGCTACTCGAACCGGGTGGTCGACCTCCTGTCGCTCATCGCCCGCGACATTTCCTGATCTCAAGAGGGAGGCGGCGGGCGCAGGCGGTCAGGCGCCGGCGAGGGCCTGGCGGAAGTCGCCGACGAGGTCGTCCGCCGCCTCGATCCCGACCGAAACCCGGACCAGCCCGTCGCCGATTCCCATGGCGGTGCGTTCGGCGGGGGTGAGTCCGAGATGGGAGGTTTCCGCCGGGCGGGTGATGAGCGTGGCCAGTCCGCCGAGGCTCGGACCCTTCACCGGGATCCGGGTTCGGGCGATGACGCGGCGCGCACGCTCGGCGGTACCGAGGTCGAAGGAGAGGACTCCGCCGAAGCCGCGGAAATACCGCCGCGCCCGCTCGTGGTGCGGCGAGGAGACCAAACCCGGATAGTGCACGGTGCCGACCCCGGGGTGATCGTCGAGGAACTCGGCCAGTGTCGAGGCGTTCGCGTTCTTCTGTCGGACCCGCAGGGCGAGCGTCTTGAGACCGCGGTCGAGAAGGAAGCACCCGAGCGGATCGAGACAGCCGCCGAGATGGGCGAGCCGCCGGCGGATTCTCGCGACGATCTCGCGGGGACCCGCCACAACGCCGCAGACCAGATCGTCATGGCCGGCGAGGTACTTCGTGCCGCTGTGAATCACGACGTCGTAGCCTACTTCGGTGGCGCGGAAATTGCCGGGAGGGGCGAAGGTGGCGTCGATCACCGAAACGAGGCCGTGGCGCCGAGCGAAATCGACGATCGCCTCGTGCTCGGCCACTTCGAGGAGGGGGTTGGTCATCGCCTCGCTGTAGACCACCCGTGTGGACGGCTTGAGTGCACGGTCCCATTCCTCGGGGTGGACCGGATCGAACAGATCGCACCCCAGGCCGAGCGACGGAAACTCGCGCATGAGGAACGTGTACGTTCCCCCGTAGAGCGTCCGCTGGGCGAGCACGCGGCCTCCGGGCGCCGCCAGCTCGATCAGGGTGGCGCTGATCGCGGCCATTCCGCTCGCGGTGACGAGGGCATCCTCGGTTCCCTCGATCAGGGAGAGCTTCCGCTGCAAGGCAAGATGATTCGGCGTGTTGTTCAGGCGAGGATACGCGATTTCCTCGTAACTTGTGGCGCCGCGATGCTCGAAAACGGTCGACTGGAAGATGGGCATGACCGCGGCACCTTCCACACGCGGTTCCGGGTCGTCTCCGTGAACGAGGATCGTTTCCAACCGCATTCGCTCCGCATCCATCGTCGGCCCTCCGTCCGGCGTTGCGGCCGGTCCGATCCTAACCCGGTTCCCCGCGATTGCGGAGCCGCGCCCGCGGTCGGCACTCGTCGTGGGGGCCACCGGGTCGACTTCGCCGGTGGAACTCGTTCCTTTTCCCGGGTGGCGGCGCGGACCGGGATCGTCGCCCCGGCTTCCCGAACCGGCGGCACCGGCGCCTTCGCTGGCGGGACGTTTTGCGGCGAAGCCCCGCGTTCCGGCCGGAGCGTACGGGCCGGAGAGCGGTCCGAGGCGATCCAGCGTGCGGCTCTCGTGCTCGCTCGTGGTTGAATGGATCGGCGCTCAGGCGGCCGGTTGCCGGCCGCGCGGGATTCGGGGTCAATGCTCGGAGTCATCGCAGGAGACATCATCGGATCTCCCTACGAGGGCGGGCACGCGCCGGCGCGAGGGTTTCCCCTCTTCCCGCCGGAAGCCCGCTTCACCGACGACACGGTGCTCGCGGTGGCGGTGGCGTGGGCGATCCTGGAGGGGCGGGACTACGGAGAGGCGCTGCGGCTGTGGGGGCGGCGGTATCCGCACGCCGGCTACGGCTCGGCCTTCCTGTCGTGGCTCTCCGCGGAGGATCCCCGCCCCTATGGAAGCTTCGGCGACGGGTCGGCGATGCGGGTGGCGCCGGTGGGCTGGGCCGGCTGCGACCTCGACGAGGTGATCGACGAGGCCGGCCGTTCCGCGGCGCCGACTCACGATCATCCGGAGGGGATCCGCGGCGCTCAGGCGACGGCCGGGGCTCTGTTTCTCGCCCGCACCGGACACAACAAGGCGGAGGTGCGCGCGTTCCTCGAGCAGCGGTTCGGCTACGACCTTTCGGCCAGCCTCGAGGAGGTCCGGGCCCGGGGAGCCATCCGGCCGATCTGCCGCGAGGCCGTCCCGGCGGCGGCCATCTGCTTTCTCGACGCCCGCGACTTCGAGGACGCCGTTCGCAAGGCGGTCTCGCTCGGAGGAGACACCGACACCGTCGCCGCCATCGCCGGCGCACTGGCGGAGGCCTTCCATGGGGGCGTGCCGGCTCCGATCCAGCGGGAGAGTCTCGCGCGCCTGCCCCATCCGTTGCGGGAAACAGCGGTCCGGTTCGCCCGGCGGTTCGGGGTGCCGCTCTCCCTGGAGCGAGCCGAGAAGGGCACGGACCGGGACGGTACGGGTCCGAGGGCCTGATTTCGCTCGTCCCGGGGCTCTCGGCCACCCATCCGACCGGATCGGCGAGGCGGGCGTTCGCGGGCGCGCGATCCCCCGCGGCGGCCGGAGCGCTCCTCGGGAAAGAAGCGCGGCGCCGGCCGCGCACTTCTGCGATCCCCGGAAGGCGCGCGGAATCCGCGCGCTCGCTCCGAAGGTCCCGGCATCCGGGTCCGGGGTACCGGTGCCCAGCCTCCGGCCGGTGCTCCCATGCCTCATGGCCCCGGAGGACGGCTAAGCCGTGTTAGCCTCGAGGTGCCGCGAAGGCCGGTCGGGAACGGATCGATCGGCCGGGGCGCGCCGGGTCTTCGGGCGCGGCCGCCGCGGCCGGCGGGGGTGTCGGATCGATGCCGGAAGGAAGGTCGGCGCTTTTCTACGTCATGATCGGATGCCTGTCCGTCCTGCTCCTCGGGGCGACTTGCGTCGGGGGGTGCATCGTCCTGACCGTTCGCTTCGCCCGGCAGGTGGAGCGCACCCAGGTGAACCCGGACGCCAGAACGGCGAAGGCGCTCGAGATTCTCGGTGCGGAACGCCTGCCCGAGGGTTACCGGGCGGTGGCAGCGCTCGAGATTCCCTTCTTCGCGAGGATGGCGATCATTTCCACCGGCGAAGCCGGTGACGAGTCCCGACCGGAACTGGGAGATCGCGGCCTGATCTACTTGGATCTGATCCACATGGGCGGCAACGAAGAAGATCTGCGCGACTTCTTCGAGGGTCGCACCGACGACCCCGAGGCGCTCCGGCGCGGCGGGGTGCACATCGACGTCCAGGAGATCATCCGCCGGGGAGTCATCCGGGCCGGTGGTGCCGAGATTCTCTACGTCGCCGAGCGCGGCAGTATCTCCACCCAAGGACATCGAGCCAGCGGCGTTACCGCCGTTTGCCTGGTGCAGTGCCCGCAGGATCACCGGCGCCGTGTCGCGATGTGGTACGCCTCGGAATCCGAAGCGTCCGGCAAGGACGGCCTCGAGGGCACGCCGGCGGACGAGGAGGCCCTGGTCGCCTTCCTGAACCGCTTCCGCTTCTGCGGCCAGCGCTGAGGGGGCCCGGCCGCTCCCCGGAGGCGGGGGTCTTGCGCCCGCCCACCGATCCTGCTAGTAGTGGCGCCGAGCTTGTGCACGACGGACCGGAGAAAGGCGCCGTGACAAGCTATGGGCATCCGCTTCGACCTGCTTCACCCCTCCGGCGAAGCCGCGTTCGCCATCGGGGGGGACAAGTGTGTCCGCGATCTGAATCAGCGAGCCGCTGAACTTCTCGGCTGCAGCCGATCGGGAGCCGCAGGGACGCCCTGCTGGCAGGTGGCGCGGCTCACCGAGCCGACCGGGGCACCGCTGTGCCGGCCCGATTGCCCGATCTGGGACGAGCTGGAACGGGGCCGGCTCCGCACGCGGCGGCGCGTGCTGATCCCGGCGGCCGACGCGCCGGCGGTGGCGGCGGACCTGATCAGCGTGGCAGCAGCTCCCGCCAACGGCTCGAGGATCGAGCTGCTGCACCTGCTGCTGCCGGTCTCGCCTGTCCGGGTCGGGAGCGACGGCATCGGGCGGCGCTGGCCGCGCATGAAACTCGCCTCCGAGGACAAGGGCGGCGACCCTGGCGGCGCCGCTCGGCCTCTCTCGGTGCTGTCGCGGAGGGAGCGCGAGATCCTCGGACTGCTCGCGCTCGGCCGGTCGACGGAGCAGATCGCCGATCAACTGTTCATCAGCCCCCGTACCGTGCGCAACCACGTGAACAGCACTCTCAAGAAGCTGCGCGTGCACAGGAGGATCGATGCGATCCTCGCCTATCTCGAGCCTCGGTGAGATCTGCCGGAGGGCCGGCCGCACGATTCGGCGGTGCTTGCCCCTGTTGTGGCTGGCGGCGGTTCTCGCCGCGCAGCCGGCGGCGGCCGGTGAACCCTGCGGCGCGATCGTCTGCAACGTGACGGACAGCGGGTTCGTCGTCGCCTGGACGACCGACCCCCCCGTCGAGGGACACGTGCGCTACGGGACCGATCCGGCGCTCCTCGACCGCACGGCTTGCGATGTGCGGGACGGTGGACCCCCGTGCTCGCTGATCTCCGGAACGCACTACGTGGAGCTTGCGCATCTATCGCCGGAGACGACGTACTACGTCCAGCGCATGGAGAACGGCGATCCCGCCGGGCCGACCTGCGCGGTGACCACCGGGCCCGCTCTCGCCCCGGGACTTCCCGAGACTCGCTACGGGCAGGTCTTCGAACCGGACGGTGGAACGTTCGCCACCGGCTCGTTCGTGACCTACGAGATCCGCCGCGGCGTGGGAAGATCGGCACTCGCCTGCGATCTGATCGCGAGCGTGGCGGATCAAGGGTATTGGTCGCTCGATCGAAACAACGTGCGCACGCGCGATCTTTCCCGCAGCTTCGGCGGCCGCAGCGGCGACTGGGAGAGACATCGCGCCTACGGCGAGGGCGCCCGGTGCGCCGCCCAGATCGTTCCTTACGAAGCGCCGAACCCGGCGCCGTCCATGCTGCTCGGCTCCTGCCCGTGCGATCCGGTCCCGGTGCGTCACCCCTTCGTGACGACTCGGACGCTGAACAAGGAGTCCCTGGGCACGCACCTCGACGTGCGGGTCGACCTCGGCCCCGACTACCGGCCCTCCGACATCGACCCGCGGTTCCCGATCGCCCTGACCGTCGGCGATGGGGACCCCATTCCGGACGAATCGCGGGAGATTCGCGACGGGGTGATGGTCGTTCACTATCCGAGGCAGGTGGTCCAGGACGCCGCCCCATTGGGTGAGGACGTTCCGTTCCGGATCGAAGGGCTCCTCGTCGACGGGTGCGATTTCGCAGGCACGGAAGGCGTTCGGGTGATCGACGAGGGCAAGCCTCATGAGAACGCCTGGTCGGAGGCCGATCCGTCGACGATCCTCGACGACGCCGAGCGCGGCGACGTGAACCGGCTCGGCGAGGGTGGGGACGGGGACCTCGGCCCCACCGTCTGCCTGCCGGACTATCTTTCCAACTATTCGTTCACGATCGACTCCGATCCCGATACGCCGGGAGCCGGCTCGGCGTTCTTCTACCTGTACCGGTTCTGCGGTGGAACCCCGGTCTGCAGTCTGGGGCAGACGTCCTCCGGACACGAGAGGAGGCCATCGTCGGGCGGCTGCCCCTGAGACGAGACCTCGGCTCGGGACGGCCTCGAAAGCGGCGGCCTTCCGTTGACCCTGGCGCGAGGGACCCACCGGCAGCCGGCCGGCAGCGAATCCACCGAGATACACGACAGCGGCGGCTGCCGAGCGGGGCTCATCTCACCGCGCCCCCGCGGGCCACCCGCCGTTCTTCCGTTCCCCTATGATGCGGGTGGAGAAACCCGACGATGGCACGCCTGTACGTTGCGCTGCTCGCCGCCTGGTGGGCCGGCGAGGCCTTGCTCGCTCTGTTTCGCCGCGCGGCCGCGGAGGAGTCGCGGGGGCGCGATCGCGGTTCGATGGCGATCCTCTTCGTCACCAACGTGATCTCCACGGTCGCTGCCGTCGCTCTCGGCGCGCGCCGGATCCTGCCGATCGGAGCGCCCCCCGCCGACCTGCTCGGCGCCGCCGTCCTTCTTCTGCTCTCCGGGGTCGGGATCCGTGTGTGGGCGATCCTCACCCTGGGAAGGCTGTTCACGATGAACGTCGCGATCCGCCGGGGGCACCGCATCGTCGCCCGCGGCCCCTACCGGGCCGTGCGCCATCCCTCCTACACCGGACTGCTCCTGGCCTTTACCTCGGTGGGGCTGGCCTTGCGGAGCTGGGCGTCGCTGCTGGTGCTGCTGGTCCCCGTTTCGGCCGCCACGCTCTACCGCATCCGTGTCGAGGAACGGGCGCTCGCCGACGCTTTCGGTGCCGCCTACGAGGAGTACGCGCGGGGGAGGTTCCGGCTGTTTCCGTTCTTGTACTGATCGCCACCGGCACCGGTCCGGAAAAAGTTGGGGCGGGCGCCGCGCTCGACCGCGACGCCCGCCCCGGTTGTGCGGGGGTCTGGAGGGTGGGGAGGAGGATCTCGTCGTCCGCGCGGGGCGTCACCAGGCCCACGGCGGGAACGGCCATGGGCGGAGGCGCCACCCGGAACGCGCCCCGGCGATCTCGCACGAGCCCGTCCGGCCGAATCTCCTCGCGGCGTATCGCACCTGCAGCGTCGATTCGAGCTCGGCGACCAGGTGTCTCACGCGGTCGAAACGGCGGGCGACATGGCCGGAGCGGTTGAACCGGAACAGCGCGTAGCCCGCCCGTTCGTACGCCGGGAGGAGCTCGAGGAACTCGTGGCGGAGGCGATCGATGCGGGCGGCTCGCCGAGCCTCGAGCCGGAACTCCCGCGTGGCACGCTTGAATTCCCAGAGCCGCTCGAGCACGATTTCGTCGGCGATCGCGCCGTGGCGCGCATAGCGCTCGGCGTCGTGCAGCAGCACGGCGGTCGCGCTGTCGAGCCGGTAGGCGAGGGACCGGGTCCGCCACGCCACCCGGTCGGCATGCCCGGCGAACGCCGCGGGGGCGGCGAGGACTGCAGCGATGCTGGTCAGGACGGCGGCGCGGATTCTCATGGTGGTGCGCTCCTTCGCTCGAGTGCTTTGCACAAGACATGCCACCGGATCATCCCCCGCCGTTTCAGGGGCTTGGAGCCGAGCGATTGCCGTCCGGCGGCCCTCGGTGTCGCCTCCGTGCGACACCGGCGTAGCCCGGGAAGGGCGCCGGCGATATCGCCGGAACGAAGCTGCGCCACAGCGTCCGGCGTGACCGGAGGAGGAGAAGAGGTGATGGCGAGATACTGGTTCGCGGCGGTGTCGATCGCGCTCGGCTGCGGATGCGTCGGCGCTCCGGTGGGGCCTGCGGCCCGGGTGCCGGCCAGCGGCCGCCCTCCCGCGCTCGTGGGTGATGCCGCCGGCGTGCTGGGCGGGTGCGCGGACTTCGAAAAAGACGAGAAGTTCCGCCGCGTTCGCTGCGAGATCACCTACGAGAACGGGACAGAGCGCACCCTCCAGGAGGTCGTGATCTGGTGCCGGGCGCTCGACGCCGACGGCTACCAGCGCGGCGTGGCCAAGGTCGTCCTCTCGGCCAACCAGCTCGGACCGATGGAGCCCGGCTGGAAGGTCCGCTGGCCCGTGTCCATCTCCACCGACCCCGCGGAGATCGTGTCGGTGGAGTGCCGCATGGCCTACGCGCGCTGACGCGGTTCAGTCGGAACTCCACTCCGGCTCGGGTTCGACGCCCAGCCCGTCCGCGATTCGATTGATGTAGTTGAAGTAGGCGGCCACCTGCACCGCGCTGTGGATCTCCTCGTCGCTCGCTCCCGCGGCGCGAAGGGCTTCCACGTCCTCCCGCCGGCACTTCGCGGGGGCGAGGGTGAGCTTCTTCGCATAGGCGAGCAGAGCCGCCTGCGCCGGGGTCAACGCCGGCGTGGGGTCGTCGGAGAGAAGCGCATCCAGCTTTTCGGGGGGAGCCTCGGCCCGGAGGTCCTCTGTGTGCGAGCGCGTTCAGTAGTGACACGCGTTCAGTCGCGACACGGTCACTGCGATCAGCTCGCGGAACCAGCGCGGCAGGGGCGAGTCGGACCTCACCGTCGTCTCTTCGTACAGGCGCATCGACGCATGCGCCACGCCGGGGTCGAGCGACATCACCCGCACGATGCCCGAGACCTTCCCGGCCCGCCGAGCCGCCGCCCGGTAGATCGCCGCGAGCCGCCCGCAGGCTTCACTTTCCCCGATCGTCCGGATCCACGCCATCGCCATCCTCCGTACGCGCCGGCCGGGTTCACGTTCGCTCCGGCCCCACCAGATCGCGCAGTGCCGCGGCCCACTCGCTGGTCGCATCGTGTGCGAGGTAGATGCGGGCGTGATGCCGCGCATCCTCGAGCCGCCCCGTGGCCGCCAGCGCGAGCGCAAGATTGTAGTGCGCGTCGGCGAAACCGGGGGCGAGATCGACCGCGCGGCGAGCGGCATGGACTGCGCGTTCCCAGAGCCCGAGCTCGCCCAGGACGCTGGCGAGGTTGTTCCATGCCTCGACGTAGTGAGGATCCCTTTCGAGAGCGTCGACGAAGCGGCGCCGTGCTTCGTCGTACCGCTCGAGCGCGAACAGCAGGTTTCCGAGGCGGAAGTAGGTCTCGGCGTCCGCCGCGCCCGCGAGGAGCGCCCGCTCGTAGGCCCGCACCGCTTCGGCGTAGCACTCCGCCTCCTCGAGGCCGGCCGCGCGCTCGAGCCACTCCTCCGGTCCCACCGCCGTTCGGGGAGCGGACGGACCGAACGGGAGCCGCAACTGGCCGGAGGGCTCGGCCAGGCCGCCGTCGCCGAGCCTCACCGCGAGGCGGCGATCGGCCTCGAGTCGGGCGAGGCGGGTGAGCGTGACCTCGGTCTCGGGGACCCAGCGGCGAAGGAGCTCGAGCGTGCGCCTGATGCGGGAGAGTGCGACGCCCGCGTCCAGGAGCCGGCGCAGCATTTGCGCCTCGGCCACCTGGCGGAAGTCGAAGAGGTGCAACCGGTGAACCGTCCGGACCGGCCGGATGATCCCGCGCCGCACCCATCCCCTGATCCGCGCACCTGGAACGCCGAGGATGCGGCTCAGCTGGGCCGTCGTGTACAGCCGCTGGGGGCCCGTCTCCTCGCGGCCGGCGAGGCCGAGGCGCTCGAGAAGCCGCTGCTCGCCGATGACCTCGAGCGGGAAACCGCGATCCTGGAACTCGCGAGCCCGCTCGAGCAGGCCGGCGAGCCGCCCGTCCTCCCGCAGCGGCAACCGGTCCCTTCCGACCACCAGCAGGTCGGTGCCCTCGGTGAGGCGCCCCACGCGCCCGCCCATCCGCCGCACCAACGCGGCGAACTGCCCGCGGGACATCGAGGCGAACCGCCCGCACAGGCAGACGTGCCGTCCTTCGAGCGGCAAGCGCCGGGGCTTCCGCGAGGACTCCCGCGCCTTGCCCGTCGTGGCGCCCATGCCGGGCCTCTCCGCCGGGCCGTCGCCCGTCGCGCCCCTTCGCGCGCCGGCAGCTTAGTCCGGCCCGAATTCGCGCTTCAACCACCCTCCGCACGGGCCTCCCTCCCGTGGGAGCGCACCCCGCTTGACCAGACTCGCCGGAGCGTCGATGTTGACAGCGGATCGCTCGGATGTTCCCACTGGACCGGCAGCTCACTCTCTGGTTGAACGCCCTCGCGGGGTCGTCACGCCCTGCGTTCGAGCTCCTGCTGTTCCTCTGCGGGCCGGTACCCCTCGCCGGCTGTGTGGCGCTGTTGCTCGGCCTGTGGTGGACCGACGCGGAGGGCCGGCGCGGAGGATCGGTGCCGCTCGCCGCCGCGGCTCAGGCCCAGCCGCCGGGAGTCCGGCTGTCGCGGCGCCGGTGCGTGGCGGCGGCGACAGCGGTCGCGCTCGCTTTCGTCGCCACGCGGGTCGTCGCCTTCGCCAGCGATCTGGAGCGACCTCTCGAGCGGGAGGCGTTGCGGATCCCGATCGATCCCGCGCGCTGGCGCGAACTCGTGTCGGGGATGGCGGGGTTCGGCGCCTTCCCCTCCGATCACGCCGCCTTGTTCGTGGCGCTCGCCGTGGCGCTGTTCGCCTGGTCCCGGCGCTGGGGAGTCTGGGGACTTTCGGCGGCGGTCTTCCTGTGCGTGGCGAGGGTCGCCACCGGACTGCACTACGCGAGCGACGCCGTGGTCGGCGGGTGCCTGGGCGCCGTCTCCTCTGCGGCCCTGATGTCAGCGGCGGCCCGCAACCCGCGGCCCTTCGACATGGTGGCCGCGGCCTTCGACCGGCGGCCGGCGCTGCTGTACCCGCTGCTGTTCGTGATCGCGCTCGACTTCACGCAGCACTTCCGGCTCGTGTTCGGGGCCGTCTTCTACCTGCTGCCTCGGCTTCTCGGCGGCTGAGGGCGGAGCAGGGCCCAATCGAGAGCGAGCGTCACCCGGGTCCGGTCGAAGGCGGCCGCGACGTCGAGGCGCTCGCCGCTCAGCAACAGCTCGAGGCGGCGTCCGATCCGGCGCCGGTAGGCCAGCCGAACCTCGGACGAGGTGTCGCCGGCGCCTGCAGGGGCCGCCACGTCCCGCACGCGCTGGCGCCCCGCTGCCGCCGCCAGCTCGACGCGCCAGCGGCCCGGGGCGGCCCAGGACACGTCGGCCCTGAGCATCTGATTGCGGAAGGACAGCGGAGAGAAGTACCCGCCGGCACCTCTTGCCCCCAGGCCGTCGCCCTGGAGGTCGGCGGGGGGGAAGCCGCCGAGGTCTCGGTCGTGGCTCATCGCGAAGTAGCTGTATCCGAGGCGCCATCGGCCTCCGGCGAGCCGGAAGCTGACGCCGAGACCGGCGTAGGCGGTGCGGCGCCCGTTGTCCCGGACGTTCGCCCCGGCGATCGTGCCGCGGGCAAACCGCACCACCGCATCCCAGCGGCGGCCGAAGCGGAAGGCGGCGCCTCCCCCCGCCTCGCGGAGGAAGACGGGGCCGTAGCCGATCCCCCCGATCACCTCCCCCGCGGCGGTCATCCGCGAGCTGAGTTCCGGCTCCCGCCTCGCGAAGGCGTCGAGGGCGACCCGGTCACCCGGCCAAACTCGCAGCCCGATGCGCCCCGACCAGTCCCGCCCCCCCGTGGCGTCATGGTCGAGGTGCAGCAGGCGCCCATCGACGCGAAGCCGGCGGCCGATCGGCGATCGCCATGCGACGCCGACCTCGGTCCGCCGCGTGCTCCCGCGCCGGTTCGCGAAGAATCCGCGGCCCGCGAGCAGCGTCAGCTCCGAATCGGATCCGCCGGGGTGCCAACGGAGGGAGAGGGGAGCCTCGGCGAACCGGAGGCGGCTCGTGTCGGGATCGCCCGATTCCGTGCTGCCGGAAAGGGTCAAGCCCAGGTGGGGGGCGAGGAGCCACCGCAGGCGTTCCGCCGCCCGCCTGGCCCCGGCGTCCGAGGGATCGATCGCGAGCAGCGTCTCGTAGGCGTGGAGCGCCGCGGCCGGGCGGCCGAGCGCCTCCAGAAGCTCCGCGCGCGCCCGGCGGGCACGGGGAGAGTCGGCCTGTTCGTCTCCGAGTTCGTCGAGGGCCGCCAGGGCGGCGCGCGGGCGTCCCGTCCAGCCCAGCACCTCCGCGAGACCGACGCGCGCCTCCGCCTCGGCCGGATCGCGCGCCAGCGCCTCCCGGTAGGCGTCGAGAGACTGGCCGAAGTCGCCCTCCCAGGACAACAGCCGCGCCAGGCCGGCCCGAGCGCGCGCGTCGTCCGGATCGCGGCGGATCAGGCGGCGATAGACGTCCGCCGCTTCCTCCCGCGTCGCCGGACCCCACGACAGGATCTCCGCGAGAAGCAGCCAGGCGCTCCGACGGTCCGGGGCGCGCGCGACGACCTCCCTGAGGATCCGAACCGCCTCCGGCCGAGTCTCCGCGGACCACGACAGGACCTCGGCGAGCGCTTCGGCCACGTCGAAGCGCGCGGGCGCCTCCTCCGCGAGCCGGCGCAGGATCGCCACGCCCTCCTGCCGCGTCGCCTCGCTCCAGGTCAACACGCGTCCGAGTTCGAGCCCGACATCCACGTCGCCGGGACGGAGGCGAGCGAGCTCCCGCAGCATCGCGATGCCGAGTTCGCGCGTCTCGCGGTCCCAGGTCAGCCGGCGGGCGCGCTCGAGCGACGGCTCCCCTGCCGCGCCGGCCGGCGCCGCGGCCGGCGCGAGAAGCAGCGCCGCCGCCAGCAGTGCGCTCATGAGACAGCCGCCCACGGCACCGCCTCGGGAGCAGCCCCGAACAGGTGTTTGACGAGGTCGGCACGCTGCTCGGGAGCGAGATCGACGAACCGGACGCCCAGCACCGCTTCGCCGCTCCCGCCGCGCCGCCGGCTCCGCACCTCCGCGTCGACGGTGGTCCGCTCGACGGCGTTCCACAGGATCGTCAACCGGAACCTGTCGGAGACACCGTCGCCGCGCTCCGAGAGCCGCAGCGCCGCGCCCTCGAGGCTGAGGTCCACGGTCGTGGCGTCGTAGAGGGCCCCGCCGGGGATCTCGACGCGCGCCGGCAGCTCGCCGCGAAGTCTGGGCGCCAGACGCCTGAGCGCGCGGCGGGGCGAGAAGACGGCCACCATCGACCGGACGAAGCGGAGCAGGTGCTCGGGAGCGCCGAACACCGGGGCATGCGGGCCGGACCAGGCATCCGGGTCGCCGAACAGGACCTGCACCAGCCGGCGGTGCTGCTCCTCGGTCCGATCGACGAACTCGACTCCGACCGAGAGCCGGCCGTCGGGACCGATATCGCAGCGGACGAGCCTCGCGCCGAGCGTGACAGACCGCCCGTCGCTGGCCGTCAACGTGACCTCCGCAGAGTGCGGCAGCGGCCGAACCTCGTCGAGAACGAACGAGAGCCCCGTCTCGGAGACGTCCCTCGTGACGGCTTCGAGTCCTCCGCCGTCCCAGCGCAGCTCGAGCGGAATGCGGCGCGCGACGCGGATCGCGGACCTCTCCTGGATGCGGTGGCGCAGCAGGAGCAGTCCCATGGCGAGCACGATCAGATTGTAGCCCGCCCAGGTCGTGTTGATGAGAAGCCCCCCTTCATCGCGACCGCCGAGGATCAGGCGGACGATGCCGGTGACGAACGCGACGGCCACGGCTGCCGACATCAGCGCGAGCGGAATCCCCACGCGGCGCACCTCCGGGCGATCGGCTGCGCGCCCCTTGGGGGTGACCTCGAAGCGGACCCGGCGCCGGAAGGTGAAGGGGAACGAGATCGCGGCCAGAGCCACCTGGACGGAGATGCAGGACTCGTACACGTCCGACCAGAAGATGCGCCGCATGCCGCGGTTGACGAGCTGGAAGCCGGCCACGGAGATCGCCAGGTGCGGCAGGTAGTAGGAGAGCAGGTCTCCCAGGTTCCGCACCACGAGCGGGCGGACTCCGGCCAGCAGGAAGAACACGGGGGCGAGGAGATAGACGACCCTCGGGAAGCCGTACAGCCAGTACCAGAGGGTCGCCAGGTAGTTGATCCGCTGCATCAGCGTGAGCCGCGGCGCGAGCAGACCCTTCTGCGTGAGCATCACCTGGAAGGTGCCGCGCGCCCAGCGCTTCCGCTGCGTCAGGTAGGCGGGATAGGACTCGGGGGCAAGGCCGGCGGCGAGGTCCTTGTCCAGGAAGACCGACCGGTACCCCTTCGAATGCAGCAGCAGTGTGGTGTGGATGTCCTCGGTGACGGTCGAGGTCGGGAAGCCCCCGATCTCTTCCAGGGCCGATCGCCGCAGGACGGCGCTGGAACCGCAGTAGAAGCTAGAGTTGTAAACGTCGCGGCCGGGCTGCACGACGTGGTAGAACATGTCCTGTTCGTTGGCGATGTACTCGCGGATCCTGAGGCGATCCTGGAACAGATCGGGGTTGTAGAAATGGTGCGGGGTCTGGACCTGCGCCACCTTCGGATCCCGGAAGAAACCGACGGTCTCCCGGAGAAACGTGCGCACCGGCACGTGATCGGCGTCGAAAGTGGCGATGAGCTCGCCTGCCGTCTGGCTGAGGGCGTGGTTGAGATTTCCGGCCTTCGCACCGACGTTCTTCTCTCTCGCGATGTAGCCGGCGCCGAGACGCCGGCAGAGTTCCTCCACCTCAGGCCTGTTTCCGTCGTCGAGCACGTACACGCTCTTGCGCGGGTAGTCCAGATCGAGGCACCCCACGATCGTCCGGTAGAGGATGTCCGGCTCCTCGTCGTAGGTCGCGATGAAGACGTCGACGCTCGGCATGAACCGGTCGTCCGGCGGCTCGCTCCGCCGATCGAGCCTCCGCGTCGCGATGAGGTAATGGTGCAGGACGATCAAGAAGCCGTAGATCTCCGCGGCGAAGATCGTCGTGCTGAGAACGGTTCCGGCGCCCCCGCTCCAGTTGATCGTCTCCGTCGCGCGCCACCAGAGGTAGCGGAGGCTGATGGCGACATTGAGAAGGATGACGACGAGCCGCCATCTCGGGTGACGGGGCACCCAGCGGGTGAGGAAAACCGCCGCGAAAAGCACGGCCGCGGCGAACAGGATCCGCTGGAGAAGGTCCATCACGGGGCCTCGGGCGGGCTTCCGGGCCGCCCCGGCGGGGACGGCTCACCTATACGAAGTTTGTCCCGGGCCCGCAGCCGGTCCACCCGGAGCCCCGGTCGGTCCCGGCCGGCAGCCCGCCGGTCGCCGGAAACGGCCGATGGCGGCAGCCGGGACCCCGATCGCGACCTCGGGAAAGCGGTTACGGCAGGGTGACCGCCTGTGCCGGGATGGAACGGCGTCCGGGCCGGACCGTGCCGTGTCGTTCGTGCTCCACCTCCAGCGCCCGCGGCGCCGCAGAGCCGCGAAGGCTCCCGTCGCTTCCGGACAAAGCGGCCCGAAGCCGGTCAGCACCGGACAGGATGACCGTTCCCCGCAGGGCCCCGGCGGTGCCGGCGGCTTCTACGTCCGAGCCGTGCTCGCGAGTCTCCGCGGTACGGAGCGGACTCCTCCGCACACGAACGCGCGGCCTCTTCCTACGGCGGCTCGGCTCGTGAGGGTGTTTGGCACTCCGATTGCTTTCTGCGTGAGCGGTGGACTGCGTCCCGGCGCCGCCGGAGCCCGAGAGGCGTGACGAGCGGGACACAGGGAGGACAACGCGCGAGCTTGGAAACCGGCGCTGCGGAACCGACATTCGCCCCGACGGGGCGAAGACGCCGGGCGCCGCGTCGATCCGCCGGGTCCACGAGCGATCCGGGCCAGCGTCGGGAGGTGCTCATGCCGAAGGCCCGCCAGGGCAGCCGCATCGACGGCCCCGCAGGACGCCGGGCGGAGCGCGGATACACCCTCGCCGAAGTCGTGATGGTCGTCGCGCTCATCGCGCTGATGACCACGATCTCGCTGTTCGGCTGGCAGACCATCAGGCAGCGGAGCCACATGACCGCCGCTTCGCGCCTGACGAGGAGCTTCATCTACGAAGCCCGCATGATGTCGATCTACCGCGGGGTGAATCACTTCGTCGTCATCGATCAGAATGGAGGTACGATCCGCATCCACGAGGACTCGGGAAGCGTTCCCGGATCGTTCGACGACGGCGACAAGCAGGTGACGGCCGCGGAACTCCCGGCGGGCGTGAAGATCGAGCTTCCTGTCGATCCGGCCGAGCTTCCGAGCCCTCTCGACGGGTCGATTCTCACCGACGCGTGGTCTCTTCCGCAGCCCGATCCGACCGCGCGATGGGGCAGCGACCTCAAGGGGTTGATGACGACCCCGACGGGGTTGATCGAGTCGGCGGAGGACTCGCCCTCTGTCGTCGGGAACGGGGTGATCGTGTTCAGCGATCGCTTCGACAACGTCTCGGCGGTCGGCATCCGGGGGGCCACCGGCAGCGTGCGCGCGTTCGAGTATGTCGACGGCGCCTGGAAGGAGCTGTGACGATGCCCGCCACCGGCCGGAGAACGACAGGCACGGGCCGTTCGGAGCGGGGAATGACCCTGGTGGAAGTGCTGGGTGCCATTCTCCTGCTGTCGTTCGTCGCTCTGGGCACCGCCTCGCTGACGATCTACGCGACCAGGGAGAACAAGCTGGCGGCAGAGCGGACGATCGCCACCAGCCTGGCGGCCGAGCGGATCGAGCGGCTCATGGCCGTGCCTTACCAGGGTCCCGCGAACTTCGCCAACTACGCGCTGCCCTACGAGACGGTCTCCGCCGGACCGCCGAAGACGTTCACGGCCGATTTCGGGCAGATTCCCGGATACGACCGGTACAAGTCGGTGGTGACGCTCAACTACGACGTGCCGGCGGCCGGAATGCTGCAGGTGATCGTCGACGTGAGTTGGAAGAACGTCCACCAGGGTCTCAAGACGCACCGGATGGTCGTCTTTCTCCACCCCGGTCTGGAGCAACGACAATGAGCCGTACCTGCCGATCGACGGGATCCAACGGGAAGACGAGGAGCCCGCGGGGGAGCGCGGGCTTCAGCTACGTCGAGGTGCTGCTGGCGATCGGCCTGTTCGCGGTGGTGATCGGCGCGGCCTTCGTGTTCTTCACCCAGTACAGCAAGACCGCCAAGACCGAGAGCCACGGTCTGTCGATGCGCCAGGCCGGCCGCGTGGCTATCGACGAGCTGACGCGGCGCGCCCAGCAGATCGGCTACGGCATCGTCAGATCGGATCCGTACAACGCTGCCACCTGGCAGAAGGCGGTGGTGTATGCGGGCGCCCACGTGCTGGCGTTCAACGCCGATATCGATGACGCGGTCGGGATCGCCGGTCCGTCGGTGACGATTGCCTTCCCGGATGGTTCCACCTACACCGGCGAAGGGTCGGCGTCGTCTTCGACGGGCGCCGAGACATACGTGTACACCATCGACGCCAACGGTGACGGCACGATCGATCTCCGCGACAGAACCGAGGCGGCCGACGGCAGCTACAACCCCGCCGCGGAAACGCCGAACCCGCTCGATTTCGCCCTGTTCCGGCGCGTGTACGGCTGGAACGGCACGGACTACGGCGGTGCGCTCGAGCCGATTGCGCCGTACCTGATCACCAACGTCGCAGGCGTCACGTTCGGGGACGGCACCACACCGGAACCGCTGTTCACCTACTGGCTGACCGAGGATCTGAACGACGACGGCGTGCTCGAGGATTCCGAGTGCGTGAACGACGCGATCGACACCTGCCCGCCGTCGTCGTCGCGGGCGCCGGTCCTGTATCTGTGGGGAGATGACAACTTCGACGGCGTGCTTTCGGAGGCGGAGAAGGAAGCCTACCGGGACATGCCCGTCGGCTCGGCGGACTGGTCGAAGAATCCGCTGGCGTCGGCCGGCGCGTACCACTCCACGACGCTCAGCACCGCGGTCGACCCGAGCGCGGCGGACGCCTACATCCTCGAGGTGGCCGACGCGAGCAAGTTCGGACCTGGGGACCACATCCGGCTCGGGAGCGGCTCGACAGCGGAGAAGTTCGTCATCGAATCGGTGAACACCTCCACGACGCCACACAAGATCGCACTGATGAGCGATCCCGTCCTGAGTCACGCGGCTGGGGAGCCGGTCGAGATCCTTCCGTCCACGCTTCTGCGGGCGATTCGCACCGTGGCGATCTCCTACGACGCGATCGCGCCCCAGAAGACGGTGGAGGGGGGCCGCGAGGCGGCCGGTCAGGCCGGGCGCGCCGGGGCCAAGGGCCTCGACTACCAGATGACGCCCTTTCGCCGCTCGGTCGAGGTGGTGAACCTCCAGAGCCAGGCCCTGGTCCGGTCCGAGAGCGTCGGCTCCCAGGTCTGCCCCCTCGAGATCACCTCCGTTTGCGCCGGGAACCCGCTGGATGCGACCTCCGTCTACGGTACCACGGAGCGAACGCTGCAGTTCGAGGTCCGGGACGGAAACGGCGACCTGGCGCAAGGGGTGCGCGTCACCTTCTCGCTGTCCGATCCGGCCCTGGGCACGCTGTCGGCGACCCAGGCGGCGACGGGAGCGGACGGTGTGGCGAGCGTCGGCTTCGCCGCGGCCGGCGAACCGGGAGCCGAAATCGTCACCGCGAGCGTGACATGCGTCGACGAAGCTGACCGCGTCTACGAGGACTCGGCGAGCGTGCAGCTCGACCTGTACGCGATCGACGTGTCGCTCGAGCACGATTGCCTGGGGACGGTCTCCGGACCGGGCGGCTCGCCGGTCGGCACCGGATTCACCGTGACGGTTCGCGGTGAGAGCGGGCCGCTTCCGAACCAGGACGTGGACCTGACCCTTTCCCTGGATCCGAACTACCTCCCGCCGAATCCGAACTACACCGACGTCGTCGCGCAGCTCGAGGTCAATGGGGCCACCGTGGGCGACACGACCGGCACGGGATCGGTGGGACCGGTGACCTACGCCACGGACGGAAACGGGCAGCTCGCGGGCGGCCTCGGGCTCATTGCCGACGCGACGTCGGCCGGCGCCCGCGCCGACCTCACGGTTTCGGTTCCTTCGACCGATGCGTGCCTCGCGGCCGGCGGTTCCACCGTGAAGCACGTGAACTTCTACCGGATGACGCTGGCCTCCGAGAATCCCGCGGGGTGCAGCACCATAGCCCCGTGCCGGATTCCGCCGAACTCGCTGGCGCCCAAGGCGGTGGCGACGCTGAGCCTCAACGGGACGCCCATCCCCGGCGCTCCGGTGGCGTTCTCGAAGCGAGACCGCTGGGCCGGCACGCTTCCGCCCGGCGTCGACCCCCCCGCGTCGGTCCTCACACCGTCGGGGACAGTCGACACCGACGCAGCGGGCTCCGCTCGCGTGACGGTGGGGAACAACGGCTCGCCGGCGATCTCCCCGTCCGTCCCGCTGGAGACCTTCGTCAGCGCCTCCTCCGCCGGCGATCCCGCGGCCTGCACCGCCGGCGCCGTGGAACCCATCGATCCGGATCTCGCGTTCCAGTTCGAAGGGCCGACGGCAAGCTGCCGCGTGACCCTCATCCAGGACTGGGTGAGCCTGACCGACAACAAAGGCAAGAGGATGTGCCTGACGGTCCAGAACGCGACCGCCGGCCTGTCATGTCCGATCACGGTGGAGGGTATCGCCATCGCGATCTACGACGCGCCCGGCCAGTCCCTCGACCCGGCGTACAAGGTCAAGAAGATGTCCGGCGGCACCGTCAGTCCGGGGCCGAGCTGCATCGCGATCGATTCGGTGACGCTGTTCGACAAGAAGTGCAACAACGGCAGAGATCTTCCGAACGGTAATCCCTGGGACTTCGTGTCCACGGGCAAGTGCAGCGAGCCCTACCTCGACGTACCGCCGGAGGAGTTCTTCGTGTTCGACGCAACGGACTTCGCGGCGAGCCTGAAGAACAAGCATCGCCCGATGGACGTGACCGTCTACTACACCTGCGGAGGCGCGTGCGCGACCGGCCAGACCGAGAAGCAGACGTTCCGGCTGAAGACGCCGTGAGGAGCGGACCGATGAGCATCCCCCACAACGATTCACCGCACCGCGAGCGGGGCGGATCGGCCCTGATCGTGGTCATCCTGCTCGCGCTCTTCGCGTCGGCGATCGCGGGGACGATGATCGTCATGAGCAACGCCGATCATCGCATCGCTGCTAACGAGCGCGACGCCGAACGGGCTCTGTTCGCGTCGAAGGCGGGGCTCAACTACGCCTACTACCTGTTCACGGAGGGGCTCATCCAGCCGACGCCGCAGGGAACGGCCTTCAACTCCTACGACGCGGACGTGAGCGCGGCCCTCGAAGGGGCCGAGTTCAGCGGCAAGATCTACGACATCTCGGCCGTGATGGACCGGGGGCAGCTTTACCGCATCGAGTCCACCGGCGTCATGAACAAGGCGACCCGGACGACGGAGCTCGTCTTTCAGATCATCCCGGAGGCGTTCAAGTACGGCTACACGGCGTTCAACCAGGCGGTTCTGCACAATCACAGCGGCCTGGCGGGGCCGACCTTCAAGATCGAGTCGACGATCTTCTCCAACGGCACGGTGGACATCCCCCAGGACATCACCCTCGACGGCGCGGTGGTGGCCGCGGGGACGGTGACCATGGCGACGGGATCGGTCGTGAAGAAGGACATCTTCGCCAACGCGCTGGTGAACGACGGGACGGTCGAGGGCAATGTCAAGACGCTGACCGCTGTGAACAGCCTGCCGGCGACGGCGCCCACGTGGGATCGGATCGACGCACTCGGGAACAAGTACGAATGGTACAACGGAGCCAGTTCGCCGGGGACGGTCAGCGGATCGGGAACGGTGCTGGGGACGATCGACAGCTACACGGTGGCCGACGGCGACAACTTCGTCTACTCGATCTTTCGCAAGGACGGCTCGCTGATCGCCGATCCGGACCTGAACGTCATCAAGTTCATCCCGCCGCCCAAGATCGACTACAAGGCGATGAAGGAGGAAGCGGATCTCGGCGACCCGACCTACTTCAACACCATGTCGGAGGCGATCAACTACTTCATCACCAAGAAGGTCACCGAGACGATCGCCGGGAAGACGGTGACCACGGTGAAGATCGGGACACCGTCGCAGCCGGAGTGGATCTACGTTCGTGACAACCTGACCATCACGCTCGATCCCACTCAACCGGACGACCCGAGCACCGGGGTGATCCAGGCCGACGGTTTCCACATCGAGGGCGGCATCTACGCCACCGGATCGATGTCGTTCAACGGACCCGCCTACGACCCGGCGATCCACCCGCCCACGCCGGACTGGTACCAGTTCAAGATCAACGCCCTGCCCTACTGCTACCCGGCGCTCGTGGCCTATCCCGAGCCGTCCACCGGCACGATCGACACCTGGACGCCGAACGACACCCCGCCGATGACGACCGGGAACAAGATCGAGATCAAGTCGAACTTCTCGCCGCACGAGGGCTTCTGGTACATCCACGGACTCGCCTTTTCCGGGGGCGAGATCCACGCCCATCACACGCAGAGCTCCGACGAGCTGATCCGCTTCATCGGAGCGGAGATGGCGTGGAAGGTGCACAACTGCGACTACTTCTGGTTCACGTACGATCCCGCCGTGCGGTGCACGAAGTTCCTCGTCGCGGACGAGGGAACCCCGGACGTCGTGTCGTACCGGGAGGTCCGCTGATGCCTCGCCGGAGGGAGCCGCGGGGAGAGCGGGGCAAGGAGCGGGGAGGTTCGCCGCTCCGGACGGTCGCGGTCGTGGGTGCGATCCTCGCCGCGGGTGTCGCCGGCCAACTGGTGTGGGGCGGCCTCCGGTCGCCGGATCCGCACTATCTCGAGGCCCGGCGGCTGATCGCCGAGTACGAACTCGGCAAACCGCCGGAGCTGATCAACTACAACCACCCCGTCTACGGGAAGGCGCTCGCCGAGCTCGAGCTGGTGGATCCGGACTCGCCGTCGGCGGCTGCCGCCGGCGAGCTGGCGGCCGAGATCCGCCACAAGATCGAGGAGTTTCGCGCCAGGATGGCGGCGGAAGCTCGGCGAAAGGCGCGGGAGGCGAAGCGGAGGCGGGAGCGGGAAGCGATGTTTCTCGAGGCGCAGGAGCGCGCGCGCCTGAATCCGGTGACCTCCTATCCGGAGTGCGAAAACGAGGGGCAGTCCCGCACGCGGCGGGGCCGGTGACGGGGGACGCCCCGCCCCGTCAGGACGCCGCGTCGCGAAGCGGCTTCATCCCCTCGACCGCGGGGCGGTAGCGGGGCTCCACGACCCAGCCGCTGTCGCTCCGTGTCTCTTCGGCCTGGATGGCCAGGCCGGTCACCTCGAGCTTGAAGTTCGGGTACGTGAGCCAGAAGTCGAGGATGTAGCGGCGGTCCGGCGCGGCTGCGTCGTCGAACTCGGCGCGGAGGAAGTATCCCAGGTGGTCGTGGCGGAACACGGGATCGAGCACTCTCCTGAGGGTCAGGAAGAGGTCCCGCCCCCGGACAGGATCGCGGACCACGAACACGCCTCCGTCCCGCCGCGCCACCCTGGCCACGTGCAGCTCGACGACGTGCTTGAGCTGTGCCGCCGTGAAGGGACCGTCGGGATTGCCGTGGTGGTGGTGTCCCTCGCCGTCCCCGTGCTCCTCTCCCGCCTCTTCGGTCTCCGCATGTCCGTGGGCGGCATGCTCGGCCAGCGCCTGCTCGAGCCAACCCTTCGTCAGGCCCGGATAGGGCGGCCCGCCGTAGACGACGGCTTCTCCCGGCGCGGAAGGACCGGCGCACCCGATGGCGATGGCGGCCGCCGCGGCGACCAGGGCAAGGCTGCGGACCGAGGACATGAGAAGACCTCCTCGAGGCCAATATGAGATCCGCCCGGCTCGCGGGGCCACGCCGCGAGCGCCCCGGTGCGGAGGCACCGGAGGGCGGAGGACTAGAAAGGG
>RFHH01000033.1 GCA_003696075.1 Acidobacteriota bacterium | reverse complement strand
GGCCGGGACCGCCGGCAAGCCGGGCCTGGTCGCCGTCGACGGCCGGACGTTTCCGCTCGAGGGCGCGCGTCTTTCCGCGCGCGCCCGGGGCGGGCTGGCACGGAGCCGGCTCGTCCAGCGCTACCGGAACCCTTACGACGAGCCGCTCGAGGTGCTCTACTCGATGCCGCTGCCCGCCGACGGGGCGGTGCTCGGCTACACGATCCGCCTCGGCGACCGTGTCGTCACCGGCGAGATCGAGGGGGCCGAGGCGGCCCGCGAACGGTACGAGCAGGCCCTGATCGAGGGTCGCTCCACCGGCCTGCTCGAGCAGGTCCGCGACGACACCTTCGTCCAGCATCTCGGCAACCTCCCGCCCGGAGCCGACGTCTCGGTCGAAATCGACGTTCTGCAGCCGCTCGCCTTTGCGCGCGCGGCCGGCGGAGCGGGCCGCGGGACGTGGGAGTACCGCTTCCCGACGGTGACCGGCGTGCGTTACCACGGGGCATCCGGCCGCGTCCCCGACGCGGAGCGCCTCGACAGCGACCGTGCCGCCGGCGAGGGCACCCCCGCGCGGATCGAACTCGAGCTGGTGATCGAAGACGGCGCGCCGGAAGAGGTCGCACCGGAGGCGGAGCGGCACCGCCTGGAGGTCACGAGCGACCCGGAGGGGACGCGTGTCAGCCTCGCCGAGCCTTCGCGGCTCGACCGGGACATCGCGATCCGCTGGCGGGCGACCGGGGATGAGCCCCGGGCGCGCCTGGCGATCGGCGGGGGGCTTCCCGGAGACGAGGGCCGCTACGCCCTGCTCACGCTGACGCCTCCCGATGCGCCGGTGCGGGCGGCGCGGCGCGACCTGACGCTGCTGATCGACGCGAGCGGTTCGATGCACGGCGTACCGCTCGAAACGGCCAAGGCGATCGCCCGGCGGCTCCTGCGCTCTCTCGGCCCCGGCGACCGGTTCGCGATCACCGCCTTCGCCACCCGGCCGCACCCGCTCACCCGCGGCTACCGCCGCGCGACGGGGCCGGAGGTGGAAGCCGCGTGCCGGGCCGTGGACCGGCTCGCCGCCGGTGGCGGCACCGAGATGGTCGAGGCGCTGAAGGGCGCGCTCCGGCGGCTCCGTCCCGGCGCCCAGCACCAGGTCGTCCTCATCACCGACGGCTACATCGGCTTCGAGCAGGAAGCGGTCGGGGAGGTGCTACGGCGGCTCCCGGAAGGCTGCCGAGTCCACGTCGCCGGCATCGGAGCCGTTCCGAACCGCACGCTCGGGCTCGGCGTCTCGCGGGCCGGCCGCGGGATCGAGGTCATCGCCGCCACCCCGGAAGAGGCCGGCCGTGCGGCGGACCGCCTCCTCGCCGCCACGGGGGCTCCGCTCCTCGAGGGGATCCGCATCTCCGGAAGCGCGGTCACGGCGGTCGCGCCCGACCGGCCGCGCGACCTGCTCGCCGGGGCGGCAGTGCTGATCGCCCTCGAGCTGCGTCCCGCGGGAGGAGAGATCGTGATCGAGGCCCGGCACCCGGACGGCGAGGTCTGGCGTCAGTCGCGGGTCGTGCCGGCCGCGGGCGACGAGGGGGCGCTCGCCACGGAGCTTCCCCTCGGAGCCCTGTTCGGCCGCGAGAGGGTCGCCGACCTCGAGATGCGGCTCGCCGGTTATGGCGGAGAGGGCGGAGCCGATTCGATCCTCGACGAGATCGAGGCCACCGGACTGCGGCACCGGATCGTGTCGCGGCGCACGAGCCTCGTCGCCGTCTCCGAGGAGCCGGCGGTCGATCCGACGTCCCCCAGGCGCCGCGTCCGGCTGGCGAGCGAGCTTCCAAGCGGCGTCTCGGCGGAGGGCGTCGGTTACGGCAGCTTTGGTTCCGCCCTTCGAGCCCCGCAGATGGGACTATTCGTCTTTAACGAGGCCGAATCCCTGTACTCTCGGGACAGCTTTCTCGCGGACGAGGCCACGGGAGCCGAGCCCGACCGGAGGCTACCGGCGCGCGTCGTCTCCGCCTCCGAGCGGCGTCTCGCCGTCGAGTTCGAGGTGCCGGGGGACCGCTTCACGGTCCCCGAAGGAGAAGTTTACCTCTGGCTCGCGGCACCGGAGGGTGCCGCGCTCCACGCCAGCCGCATCGATCCCGGCACGAGCACCCGGCCGGGCCCGGTGGAGCCGGGGCTCCTCGTTCGGCTCGTCTTCGAGCTGGAGCAAGGCGATCGTCTCGACCCGGAGTGGCTCGAGAGGCTCCGCTCGGCCTCGAGAGAGTGTCCGCTGCTGATCGAGGTCATCCCCGCGGGCGGTCCGGACGGGAAGAACGGCTTCGCGCTTGCGATCGGGTCCGCGAGCCCGGTCGACTGAGCGAGAGGAAGGGCATGGGCGGTACCGAGGCAGCGTACCGGAGGGTCCAGGCGGGCGATCGCGACGCGTTCGCCGCCTGGACCCGCGTCGCCGAGCCGTGGTTGCGGCGCGGTCTCCGCCCCTTCGCGCGCCAGGTCGACGTGGAATCGGTCGTCCAGGAAACGCTGCTGCGGATGTGGGTGATCGCGCCTCGCCTCCGACTCGAGGGGCCGCGGGCGTCGCTCCGCTACGCGGGGAGGATCGCGAGGAACCTCGCGCTCGAGGAGTGCCGCCGCCGGAGAATCGAGTTGCTGGAGCCGGACGATCCACCGGAGACGGCCGCCCCGGCCGATCCGCTGCCCGACCCGGGATTGCGGGCCGCGATCGCGCGCTGCCTGAAGCGGCTGACCCCGCGCCCGCGCCGGGCCCTGCTCGCGCGGCTCGAGGCACGGGGTGGTGACAGCGACCGCGAGCTGGCCGCACGCGCCGGGATGCGGCTCAACACCTTCCTCCAGAACGTCGGGCGCGCCCGTCGCCAGATGGCACGCTGTCTCGAGCGGCATGGCGTTCCGGTCGGAGAGCTGATGCGATGAGCGATCGCGGACGGGATCGCGAGCGATTGATCGAGGCGGTCGTCTCGGCGGACCGCCGGCTGGACCCGGACGGCCGGATCGTCCCGCCGGCCGCCTTCTGGGATTTGAGCCCCCAGGACCGGGAAGCCGCGTTCTTCGACCAGATGCTGGCCAGAGCGCTCGAGGCGGCCTGGCACCCTCGGGGGCTGAGCACGACCGCCCGCCGGGTGGTGGAACGATCGCGAAGACTCGAACAGCTTCCACCGAGGTAACACGAGCGCCGGACCCGGAGCGATCCGTGTGTCCCGGCGAACGACGGGGAGGATCTCGATGTCGCAGGAGCTTTGCCCGGACGTCTGGTTGGAATGGCCTTTCCAGGCGCCGCCGCCGGTGATCCACTGCATCGTCTGCGGTCGTGTCGTTGCCGGAGACGGCGGCATGCCGGCGCAGCCGGTCTGCCCGCACCTCGATCTCGTCTGGGGTGGGGGCGACGTGCAGTGGGTCCGCGAGGAGTGGCGGCCGATGGTCGAGGAGATCGTCATGAAACGGCAGGAGGCCGCCCTCGCGAGGCTCGAAGGCCGCTTCGACGACGAGGAGGAGCTCCCGGACCCGATCGCCGCCGTGGTCGATGCCGATCCGGGGCTGGAGCCGCTCGTCATCTCGTGCCACACGTCGGGAATAGCGTGCGGCCCAGTCGAGGACACGCTCGTCGTCGTCCTGAGGCCCACACGCGGCGCCTACGACCGCCTGCCGCGTTGAGGAGGGTCCCGCGCGGGAGAGAGTGGCCCTCAGAAGGCCTCGCGCGTCGCGAGACGCTGGCGCCGCCGCTCCGCCGCGCGGGCGGCGCGATCGCGCTCCTCCTGCGTCCGCAGCTCGAGCGGTGGAATCGGTACGGGGCGCCCATTGCGATCGATCGCGACGACGGTCAGGAGGGCCCGGCAGGCGGTGATGCGCTCGCCGGTCAACGGGTTCTCGGCCTCGACATCGACGCCGATCTCCATCGAGGTGTTGAACGCCGCGTTGATCGCCCCCTTGAAGATGACGATCATTCCCGACTTGATCGGACGGATGAAGTCGACGCGATCGATCGAGGCGGTGACGACCGGCTGGCGACAGTGCCGCATCGCCACCATCGCCGCGACCTTGTCGGCCATCGCCAGCACGCGCCCGCCGAAGATGTGGCCGTAGTTGTTGGTGTCGGCGGGGAGCACGATCGTCGCCATCTCCGTGCGGGAGTCGGCGACGCTGCGGGACTTCACCGGACCGCCGGCCGAGGTTCCGCCCGTCGTGGTCATCCCTCACTCCTCGCGAACGGTCAGAGCCAGCGGCCGCCGCGCCAGCCGTTCGAGGAACGGCTCCGGCGGTACGCCGGTCTCCAGCCGCTGCGCACCGGGGTCGATCTCGCCCGCCGCGGCCATCTCCGCGACGACCGCCGCCGGGTGAGCGGTGCACCGCTCCATCGCGGTGAAGCCGGTTTCTCGGTCTTCCCGGTCCAGCAGGTCGTAGATCACCCGCCGCGGCGCCGCGTCCTCGGGGGCCTCCACCTCGACCCTGAGGACGACGAGGTCGGGCACGTCCGGCCGGTCGATCAGCGGGGCCAGCAGTCGGATCAGAAGATCGCGCGGCCGGACGTGCCCGTCCCCGGCCGGGATCTTCTCCTCTCCCAGCAGGCCGAGGTCGGCCAGCGTCTTGAACCTCTCGAGATGCCCCGGATAGCGCACGGTCCGGTACTCGTAGGTATCGAGCCGGCCGCGGAACGTCTCCGGGGCGGTCGAGGTACCGCCGCTGGTGGGGAACGCCTCGACACGGCCGACGCCCGGCAGCTCGAGCTCCTCCCGCTCGCTCAAGGCCGGCACGCGCACGATCTCGCCGCCGCGCAGATAGACCGCGTCCCCGGAGTACTCGTTGAGCAGCCCCTCGATGCTGAACACTTGCCGGTACCCGAGAGGCGGGATCGGCGTCTGGGGGAGCCCGCCGCACCAGATCCGCACCGAGCGCGCCGCGGGAAGCCGCCGCAAGCCGTCGGCCGCGAGGGTGTTGGCCAGCCCCGGGGCGAGCCCGGTGTCGGGCACCAGACACACTCCGCGTTCCCTCGCCGGACGGTCGAGTTCGAGGATCCGGCGCGAGATCTCCGTGTTCCCGCCGAGATCGGCGAGCGAACAGCCCGCCGCCAGGGCGGCGCGGGCCGCCGCCGGTCCGAGCCGGTACGGGAGCGCGCACACGGCCGTCACCGCCCCTTCCAGGGCCTTCGCGAGCGCTCGCTCGTCGGTCGCGTCGACGGCGGCCGTTTCCAGGGAATCTCCCAGCCCGAGGTGCTGCAGGCGGAGCGCGGCGTCGCTCAGCCGCACGGGGTCGGCGTCGATCAGCCGCACGCGCGCGGCGCCGCCGAATCTCAGCAGGTCGAAGGCGGCGGCCGTCCCCTGGCGGCCCGCACCGAGCACGGCCGCCTCCCGGCCGGCGACCCCTCCTTGAGCGGAAGCCACGTCGGCACCTCCATGCAGGCCGCCGCTCGATCCGGCGCCCCGGCGGTGCCATTATCGACGATACGCGGCCGCGGTCACGCGGCGGCGGCGGGGTGCCGATGGCTGTCTCGCGCGGGATGCGGCGGTTTCTGAT
>RFHH01000032.1 GCA_003696075.1 Acidobacteriota bacterium | reverse complement strand
GTCTTCGGCCTGCTCCCCGGCTCGCGGCCGTCGGAGATCGCCCGCCATCTCCCTCCGATGCTGGAGGCGGCGCGACGCATCGCCGCGGAGGCTCCCGGCGCCCGGTTCGTGGTGCCGGTCGCCGACGGGGTGGATGGCGCCCGGATCGAGCGGCAGGTGGCGGCGTCGGGGCTTCCGGCGCGCGTGGCGGCGGGCGCGTTCGATCTGCTCGCGTCCGCTTGCGACGCCGCCATCGCCGCATCGGGGACGGCCACCCTCGAACTCGCGGTGCGAGACGTTCCGAGCGTCGTGGTCTACCGCACCTCGGCGCTCACCCACGCCATCGCCCGGCGGATCGTCGCCGTGCCCCACGTCGGCCTCGTCAACCTCGTCGCGGGGAGCGAGGTGTTGCCCGAACTGATCCAGGACGCGTTCACCCCCGACCGCGCCGCGCGGCTCGCCCTCCAGCTCGGCCGCCCGGGGCCGGAGCGGTCGCGCGCTCTCGACGCGCTCGCCCGCGTGCGCTCCGCGCTCGGACCGCCCGGCGCGTACGACCGGGCGGCGGCGGCGCTCCTCGAGGTGCTGGACGGGGACCGCGGCCGGCGGGGAGAATCGGCGCCGTGATCCGGAGCATGACCGGCTACGGGCGAGGGCGCGCCGCGGAGGGCGAGATCGCGGTGACCGCGGAGGTGCGCTCGGTCAACGGCCGGCAGCAGGAGATCCGGTTCCGCCTGCCGCCCGAACTCTATCCGATCGAACCCGCCCTGCGCCGCCGCGCGCAGCAGCACGCGGGGCGGGGCCGGATCGACATCGCCGTCAACTGGGAGCGGGGAGCTCCGCCGGTGCCCCGCTACGCGATCAACCGGGCGGCCGCGCGCGCGCTGTTCGAGGGGTGGCGGGGGCTTTCGGAGGAGCTCGGGCTGTGGGACGAGCCCCGCATCGAGGTCCTGCTTCGCCTGCCCGGAGTCATCGAGGCTCAGCCCCCGGAGGCGCTCGACCTCGATGTGGTGGAGCGGGTGGCTCTCGAGGCCGTCGGGCGGGCGCTCGAGGAGAACCGCCGGGCGCGCGAGGAAGAGGGACGGCGGCTCGTCGCCGACATCGTCCCGCGCGTGGCGGCGATCCGCGCGGGGACCGTGGCGATCCGGGAGGCGGCCGAACGGATCCCCGCGCGGGTGGCGAACGCGATCCGCGAGCGGGTGGCGCCGCTGCTCGGCGAGATTCCCCTGGACGAGGGACGGCTCGCGCAAGAGGCGGCGCTCGCGGCCCAGCGCGCCGATGTCACCGAGGAGTTGGTTCGGCTCGACGCCCACCTCGGGCGGCTGGAGGCACTGCTGGAGGGCGGCACGGAGGGGATCGGGCGGCCGGTGGAATTCCTCGTGCAGGAGATCCGGCGGGAGATCTCGACCGTGGCGGCCAAGAGCGCGGATCCGGAGATCGACGCCCGCGCGCTCGAGATCAAGAGCGAGCTGGAGAAGATCCGCGAACAGGTGGCGAACCTCGAATGAGCGCGACCGGCCGGCTGTTCGTCCTGACGGCCCCCTCCGGTGCGGGGAAGAGCACCCTCGTGGCGCGCCTTTTGGGCGCGGTCGAACGGCTCGTCTTCTCGGTCTCCTGGACCACCCGCCCCCCGAGGCCGGGAGAGCGGGACGGCCGGGAGTATCGATTCACCGACCGGGAGAACTTCCGGCGCATGGTCGAGGCAGGGGCCTTCCTCGAGTGGGCGGAGGTGCACGGTGAGCTGTACGGGACGGCGCGGGCGGACGTCGAGCGGGAGCTGGCGGCGGGACGGGACGTGCTTCTCGACATCGACGTCCAGGGCGCCGAGCAGCTCCGCCGGCGCGGTGCCGACGCCCTGTTCGTCTTCCTCCTTCCGCCCGATCGCGAGACGCTCGAGCGGCGCCTGCGCGGCCGGCACACCGAGGACGAGGCCCGCCTCGCGCGGCGCCTGAAGAACGCGGCCCGCGAGGTGCGCCTGTTCGACCGGTTCGACTACGTCGTCGTCAACGACGACCTGGACCGCGCGGCGGAGGAGCTGGTCGCGATCGTGCGCGCCGACCGGGCGCGGATCGCACGGCGGCGGGCGGAGGCCGAGCGGATCGTCTCCACCTTCCCGCCGGCGGAGGAGGGGGGATGACGGCACCCCGGATCCTCCTCGGCGTCAGCGGCGGCATCGCCGCCTACAAGGCGGCCGACCTGGTCCGCGCCCTGGTCAAGGCGGGCGCCGAGGTGCAGGTGATCCTGACGGAGGCGGCCCGCTCGTTCGTCACGCCGATGACGCTGGCGACCCTCTCGGGACGCCCGGTCCGCCTCTCCGAGTTCGACGACCCGGCCTCGCCCGAGATCGGCCACATCGAGCTGGCGCGCTGGGGCGATGCGCTCGTCGTCGCGCCGGCGACCGCCAACACGCTCGCGCGCTTCGCCCGCGGGCTCGCCGACGACCTCCTCTCGGCGGTCTATCTCGCGTTCGACGGGCCGGTCGTCGTCGCCCCGGCGATGAATCCGAAGATGTGGGACCACCCGGAGACCCGCGCCTCGATCGAGCGGCTCGGGCACCGCGGCGTGACCGTGATCGAGCCGGAGGAGGGACTCGTCGCCTGCGGCGACGAGGGGGCGGGGCGCCTGGCGCCGCTGGAGCGGATCGCGGAGGCCGCGCTCGCCGCCGCCCGCCGCCGCCGATCGCTCGCGGGAATCCGGGTCGTCGTCACCGCCGGCCCGACGTGGGAGCCGATCGATCCGGTCCGCTACGTCGGGAACCGCTCCTCCGGAAAGATGGGCTACGCCATCGCCGCCGCCGCCCGAGCGAGGGGCGCCGAGGTCGTCCTGATCAGCGGTCCGTGCGCGCTCGCCCCGCCGTGGGGCGTGCGCGTGGTCCCGGTGGAGACGGCGGCGCAGATGAGAGAGGCGGTCCTGGCCGAGGCGGCCGGCGCCGGGGTCGTCGTGATGGCGGCCGCGGTGGCCGACCACCGGCCGGCCGAACCGGCCGCCGAGAAGATCTCCCGCAAGGGGCGCCCCTTTTCGCTCTCCCTCGAACCCAATCCCGACATCCTCACCGAGCTGTGCCGGCGGCGGGAGCCGGGCCAGGTGATCGTCGGCTTCGCCGCCGAGACCGGCGACGCGGAACGCAAGGGGCGCGAGAAGCGGGCGCGGAAGGGCTGCGATCTGATCGCCGTCAACGACGTCGCCGAGGCGGGATCGGGATTCGGGACCGACACCAACCGCATCACGCTGATCGACGGCGAGGGGCGAGCCGACCGCTGGCCGCTGCTCCCGAAGCGGGCGGCCGCGGAGCGGCTGCTCGACGCGATCGAGGCCCGGCTGGGGAGGGGCGATGCGCGGTGACGAGGAGCGCCAGGCGCGGCTGTGGCTCGCGCTCTACCGCGACCTGGGGGTGGAGGAGGTCCGGGTGCGACAGCGCCGATCGACGAAGGGACGGGCGGCCGCGGAAACGCTTCCTCTTCTCGGCTCGGCCGCCGAGGACGCCGCCGCGATCGCGAGGGCGGTCGAAATGGACGATCCGCGGGCGGCCCTTGAGACGCTGGCACGCGAGGTGCTCGGCGACTGCCGCCGGTGCCGTCTGGCCGGCGGCCGCACCAACGTCGTGTTCGGCGTCGGCGATCCGGAGGCGCGTTTGATGTTCGTCGGCGAGGGTCCGGGGGCCGACGAGGACCGCAAGGGGGAGCCGTTCGTCGGGCGCGCCGGGCAGCTCCTCGACCGGATCATCGCCGCGATGGGGCTCAGCCGCGCGCAGGTCTACATCGCCAACGTGGTCAAGTGCCGGCCGCCGGAGAACCGCGCCCCCACACCAGACGAGGCGGCCGCGTGCCTGCCCTTCCTGAGGGCCCAGATCGCCATCGTGCGGCCCGAGGTGATCGTCGCGCTCGGGCGGACCGCGCTCGAGGGACTCCTCGGGGAGCGCATCCCCTCGATGAGCCGCGCGCGGCGTCGCTGGTACGACTGCGGCGGGGTCGCGGTCAAGCCGACCTTCCACCCCGCGTATCTCCTGCGCAACCCGGCGGCGAAGCGCGACGTCTGGGAGGACATGCAGGAGGTGATGCAGCGGCTCGGCCTCCCGCGGCCGTGAGCGGGGGCTTCCGGCGGGAGAGGGAAGCGTGAACTTCGCGGCCACCGATCCCGCGCACCCCGATCCGGAACTGCGCCCCCTCGTCACCGGGGCGCCGGCGGCCGCCGTTCTCGCCGCGCTGGAGGAGGTGCCGCGGAGCCTGCGCGGCTGGCGCGCGGCGGGTGCGGAGCGGGGGGAGGACGCGGCGGTGGTGCGGTTCGTCAGGGTGACGCGCTGGCTGCGCTTCCGCGACGACGTGGTGGTGGAGCTTCGCGACGAGGGGGAGCGGCGCGTCGTGTCGGTGAGTTCGCGCTCCCGCGTCGGAAAGCACGACTTCGGCCAGAACCGGCGCAACGTGCGCGAGCTGCTCCGCTTCCTCGCGTCGCGGCTGGGCTGACCCGGCCGCGCCGCACGGGCGGCCGTGGCGCGCGGGCCGGCGGTACAATGCCGGCGGAGGTCGCGCCCATGCCGGTTTCCGTCGAGGAGTTCCGCCAGCAGGTCAAGGAAGGTCTTCCGGAGAGGCTCCCCGATCCGCCGCCCGTCGATCCGGGGATCGACCGCGCCCCGGCGCGAGAGCCGCGCCTGTCGCCGGCCGAGCGGCGGCTCGCGCTCGCCAACGCCCTCCGGTATGTCCCCCGCTCTTGGCACGCGACGCTCGCGCCGGAGTTCGCGCGCGAGCTGGCCGAGTTCGGGCACATCTACATGCACCGCTTCCGGCCGCACTACCCGATGCGGGCGAGGCCGATCGGCGACTATCCGGCGCGCTCGCGGCAGGCCGCCGCCATCATGCTGATGATCCAGAACAATCTCGATCCGGCCGTGGCGCAGTTCCCCTACGAGCTGGTCACCTACGGCGGCAACGGGTCGGTGTTCCAGAACTGGATCCAGTACCGGCTGACGATGCGCTACCTGGCGGAGATGACCGACGAACAGACGCTCGTCCTCTACTCCGGCCACCCGCTGGGGCTCTTCCCGTCGCATCCCGACGCCCCGCGCGCGGTGGTGACGAACGGGATGGTGGTGCCGCACTACTCCTCGCTGGAGGAGTTCGAGCGCCTGAACGCGCTCGGGGTGACCCAGTACGGGCAGATGACGGCCGGCAGCTTCATGTACATCGGCCCTCAGGGCATCGTCCACGGCACGACGATCACGCTGCTCAACGCGGGGCGGCTGTACCTCGGAACGGGCGAGGAAGGGCTCGCCGGCAAGCTGTTCGTCAGCTCCGGGCTCGGGGGAATGAGCGGCGCGCAGGCGAAAGCCGCGGTCATCGCCGGCGCGGTCGGGGTGATCGCCGAGATCAACCCGGCGGCGGTGCGCAAGCGGCACGAGCAGGGCTGGCTCATGGAGGTGGAGGACGATCTCGACCGCCTGCTCGTCCGGATCGAACGGGCCCGGCGGAACCGCGAGGCGGTCTCGATCGGCTACCTCGGCAACGTCGTCGACCTGTGGGAGCGCCTGGCGCGCGAGGGGGTGCCCGTCGATCTCGGCTCCGACCAGACCTCGCTCCACAACCCCTACGGCGGCGGCTACTACCCGGTGGGGTTGAGCCTGGAGGAGGCGCGCTCGCTGATGAAGCGCGACCCGGAACGGTTCAAGGAGGCGGTCCACGCCTCGCTTCGCCGGCAGGTGGCGGCGATCAACGAGATCGCCGGCCGGGGAATGGCGTTCTGGGACTACGGAAACGCCTTCCTGATCCAGGCCCGCCGCGCCGGCGCGGACGTCGAGGCCGGAGAGGGGCGCTTCCGGTACCCGTCGTACGTCGAGGACATCATGGGCCCGCTCTGCTTCGATTACGGCTTCGGGCCGTTCCGGTGGGTCTGCACCTCCGGCGATCCGGCCGACCTCGAAACGACCGACCGGATCGCCGGCGACGTGATCGAGGAGCAGGCGCGCTCCGCTCCGCCGGAGATTCGCCAGCAGATGCTCGACAACCTGAGGTGGATCCGGAACGCGGGCGCCAACCGCCTCGTCGTCGGCTCGCAGGCGCGCATCCTCTACGCGGATCGCGACGGGCGCATCCGGATCGCGCTCGCCTTCAACCGGGCGATCGCCGAGGGGGCGGTGTCGGCCCCGATCGTTCTCGGCCGCGATCACCACGACGTCGGCGGGACCGACTCGCCGTGGCGCGAGACCGCCAACGTGCGCGACGGGTCGCGCTTCTGCGCCGACATGGCGGTCCACAACTTCGTCGGCGACGCCTTCCGCGGTGCGACGTGGGTCAGCCTGCACAACGGCGGCGGCGTCGGCTGGGGCGAGGTGATCAACGGCGGATTCGGC
>RFHH01000031.1 GCA_003696075.1 Acidobacteriota bacterium | reverse complement strand
GAAGGGGGGTTCGAAGCGGCGGGCGGCTTCGTAGGCGCGGCGGCTGCCGCGAAAGCGGGAGCGGCGGGGATGTCGCCTTCGGGTCATGCCGGAAGGATGGCTAGATCCGGCGCGTGGGGGAAGGGCCGATCGGCGCACGCGTCCCGGATGCGGGAGGTGGCATGGAACAGGCCGCATCTGCGCCCCGCCGGCGCGTCGGCGCACCATCGGAGAAGCACCTCACACGGCACCGGGGCGCGCGAAGGGTATACTCGATGCGCCCACGCTTCCCGGCAGCCCAGTCGAGGCGTCGATGCTCCGTCGTTCCACCCGATCGCCGGCCGGCCTGTTGCCACGGGTTCTGCGCCTGTTTCCCCTGGTGCTCGCCGCGGCGGCCCTCGGTCACGGGGAGGCCGCCGGGCCAGGACGCACCCTTTCCGGAAAGGCCCTGCGGGCCGAGATCCGATTCGCCGCCGACATGGCGCGCCGCGGGCTGTGGCGGGAGGCGATGTTCCGCTGGAGGAGGGCTCTCGAGGCTCGCCCTCGCGACCCGCGTCTTCTCAACAACGTGGCCGTGGCCCTCGAAGCACAAGGACAACGCGAGGAAGCGCTCGCCACCTACCGCCGCGCTCTGGAGGCGGCCGGCGGGAACGATCCGAATATCCGAGCCAACTACGAGCGGGCGCGGTGGGCCGCGGAGGCGCGCTCGGGTGGGGACACGCCGGAGGATTCGCGACCGTGACGGGCGGCAGGCGAGGCCCGTGGCGCGCCCTGCTCGGCGTCGCGGCGATCGTGGCGGGCGGGAGCCCTGCGCTCGGAGGGTGGGAGGAGGTTCCGATCGACGTCCCGCTGCCACCGGTCCTCGAGACGGAGGCGGGGGAGCGGGTTCTGGTGGCCCGCTTCAACGGTCCGGGGCATCCGACGATCGACGTTGGGCTCGAGGTGGCACGGTGGGTGAAGCGGCGCCTCGCGCGCCGGACTTCCCTCGACGTGCTCGACGTGCCGCCGCCGCCGATCCCCGAGCAGCGCCCGGAGCAACTCGCCGCCAACGATCTGTTCTGGAAGCGGCTCGGGGGCGACTTCTCGGCCGACCTGATCGTGGCCGGCGTCGCCCGCTACGAGGTGGAAGACCGGTCAGGCTTCGTCAACGAGGACGTCACCAGTCCGCTCACCGGCCAGACGGTCAGGCGAACTCGGTATCGCGAAATGACCGGCTACCGGCTGCGGCTCGACATCTTCTTTTTCAAGGGCGACAACGGCGCCTTGCTGCACCACGACGTCTGGCAGGAGGAAGCCGTCCTCGGAGAGGAGGACATTCCCGAGGATCTCGACGCCCTCTTCAGGCTGCTGGACGCCATGGGCGATGACCTGGACGGGGTCTTCCTGCCCGGCCGGGTCCAGGAACCGCGCTACATCTGGGTCGAGTGATGCCCCCCGCCCGCCGGTCCCCCGCCGCAGCCTCGCCACCCGCGTCCCGGTCCGCGGGCCGCCGGCGGGAATCCGCGGAGGTGCAAGCCGTGCGCGCCCACCGATTTCTGTTCGCCTTGCTGGCACTCGTGTTGTCCGCCACGCCGGCGGCGGCACAGTTCGGGCAAAACAAGATCACGTACGAGACCTTCGACTGGAAGGTCTACCGATCGCCGCACTTCGATGTCCACTTCTACGAGCTGACGGACGCGCAGCTGGAAGAGGTCGTCTCGGAGGCGGAGTCGGCCTACCTCGACCTGTCGCAACGTCTCGACCACGAGGTCCGGATCAGGATCCCGATGATCCTCTACCGGACGCACAAGGAATTCCAGCAGACGAACATCTCCCTCCAGGAAATCCCCGAAGCGGTGGCGGCGTTCACCGAACCATTCCAGATGCGGATGGTTCTCCCGATCGACGATCCCCCCGACAAGCGTTACAAGCTGATCCGCCACGAACTCGTCCACGTGTTCGAGTTCGACATCTTCTTCGGAGACTCGCTCCGGCGGACGATCCGGGGCCGCGCGCCGCTGTGGCTGATGGAGGGGCTCGCCAGCTACCTGGGGGACGACGAGGATTCGTTCGATCAGATGGTCATCCGCGATGCGGTGGTGAACAACCTCGTGCCCTCCATTCGCGAGCTCGACGTCCTGAGCTTTCTCACCTACCGCTACGGCCATGCGATTTTCGACTTCATCGAAAAGGAGTTCGGCCCCCAGGGAGTCCGGTCGTTCCTGTTCGAGTTCCGCAAGTCCCTGCTGAGCGGGAACATCGAGAAGCCGCTCCGCGATGCGTTCGACATGAGCGTCGAGCAGTTCGACCGGCGATTCGCGCGCTACCTCAGGCGGCGCTACCTTCCGGTGCTCACCGACAAGCTGTCTCCCGACGAGTACGGAAAGGAAGTCGGACTGTCGAAACCGGGGCGCTTCACGTTCTCGCCCGAGCTGAGCCCGTCCGGAGACCTGATCGCCGCGCTCGCCACGCCGGGGCTGGAGCTGGACGTCGTCATCCTCTCGGCGAAGGATGGCGAGCTGATCCGGAATCTCACTCGCGGCTTCACCAACAAGTACGATTCGATCGTCACGGGGGTCTTCGAGGGGAAGCGCGACCTGGCCTGGTCTCCCGACGGCAGCATGCTGGCGTTCTTCGTGGCGCGTGAGAACGTGCACGAACTCCGCATCTACGACCCGGTCAGTGGCCGGCTGCTCGAGCGGATCACGATCGACGAGATTGCGGCGCCCCGATCGCCAGCCTTCTCCCCGGACGGGCAGTGGATCGCCTTCTCGGGCAATCTCGGGGGCTACTGGGACATCTTCCGGGTCAACATCGACTCCAAGGAGATCGAAAACCTGACGCGGGACGTTCACCCGGACAGCAATCCGTCGTGGACCCCCGACGGGAAGCGGATCCTGTACAACCGCAGGATCGGCTCGTTCGAGAAGATCTTCTCCGTGGAGGTCGGAGCGCCGGAGCACAAGACACAGCTCACGACCGGCGCAGCCTCCGACATCCAACCGCGCCTCTCCCAGGATGGCCAGTGGATCTACTTCTCGTCGGATCGGGGACTTTACGGCGTGTTCAACCTCCACCGGCTGTCGACGGCCGACGGGAGGATCGAGCGCCTGACCGATCTCGCCGGCGGAGCCTTCGCGCCGGTGGAGCTGGCGCCCGCCGGCGACGGCGCCCGCCAGCTCGTGTTCAGCGCCTTCTCGGGCGGGACCTTCCGGCTGTACCGCATGAAACTCGCCGGAGAGGCGGTGGAGAAGGCGATCGCCGCGGGAAAGGCGGAACCCCGCACCTCCCCCCTCGCGCCCTCGCGGCGGCGCTCCGCGACGGAAGAACGTGAAGGCGGCTCGGCGGTCTCGGAGCCACCGCAGACGGGAAAGGAGGACGAGGATTTGCGCCCGTTCGTCCCCCCCCTGCGGTTGCGGCTCGACGCCGACAAGCAAGAGGACTACCGCCTCACGTGGCGGCTCGACCAGCCGGACATCACGCTCGGGGTGACCGACGACGGGCGGCTGCTCTCGCACGTGGCTCTGCAGTTTTCCGATCTACTGGGTAATCAGCGCATCTTCATCGCCAGCAACTCGGTGAACCAGTTCTCCAACACGTCGGTCACCTACCTGAACGTGACCCGCCGCCTGGACTGGGGCGCCCAGCTCGCCGACTACCGCGATTTCTTCCTCGTGTCGGACAGCCTCGGCCGCAGCAGTCTGGAGCGGTCCACACGCATCACGCAGGTGTCGGGATTCCTCCGCTATCCGTTCAACCGGCACTACCGCGTGGAAGCGCAGCTCGGTTATGCGCAGCAACGCTACGACCTGCCCCTCGGTTTCGACGTGCAAACCGGAGAACTTCTCTTTCTCCGGTTTTCCAACGATTTCCCGTTCGGCAGCCTGAGCCTCGTCGGGGACACGACGCGCTTCCGGAACTTCGGACCGTTCCACGGCCACCGCTTCCGGCTGGATCTGACCGGGTACAAGGTCGTCTCGGGAGATCTCGACGGCGAATCGGTGAAGGAGATCCGCTGGGACTACCGGGGATACCAGCACCTGACCGCCCGGAGCCTAGTGGGCGTGCGGTTCGCCGGAGTCCTGCGTGACGGCCGGCTGGCCAACGTGAGCAGCCTGGGAGGGCTGAACCAGCTTCGCGGGTTCCGTTTTCGCGAGTTCTTCGGGGAGAACGTGGTCTGGGCCAACCTGGAGCTCCGCTTCCCCCTCTTCGATCGGATCGTGTGGAGCTTCGGGCTGCCCACCGGTCCCGTTCGGGCGGCGATGTTCGTCGACGCGGGCTCGGCCTGGTACGGGGACGAGCTGCTGCCCGACGGAAGCCGGGGGAAGATCGTCTACGATCCGCTCCTCGGCGCTTTCCGCCCCTACGCCACCCGAGGCCCCGACGGCAAACTTCTCGACCTCCACGTTTCGGCCGGATTCGACCTGTCGGTCCCGCTCCTGGGGCTGCCGATGCACTGGTCCTTCGCGCGGATCTACGACGGGGACACACTGGGACCGACGCGCTCGGATTTCTACATCACCTTCGACTGGTAGGGGGCTTCCTTCCCGGTGCGTTTCTGGTGGGCGTTTCCCGCCCGCACGGTTCCCGGCCGGCCTCGGGGGACAACCGGTCCGCCGGCGCCGGCTCTCCCGATGGAATCCTCGGAGGAAACGGCAGGCCCTCGAGGACCCTGGCCGAGGTGATTCATGAGGCCCTCGGCAACGGCGCCGTATCGGCTCGATGGCCGGACCTTCGGGACCAATCGCCCGCACTCGGCGTCCCCGCTGCCCGACAATCCGCCGGTGTGTCCGGCCATCCGTTCGGCCGCGCTCCGCACCGCCGAGCCGGAAGCGAGAACCGTCCCTGCGAAGTCCTTCCCAGCGGAGGTGCACTCTCGATGGTGCGTTCTCGCATCCATGGCGCTGATCGCTCGCAGGCTCCGATCTCAGACGGCTCCGTGCCGGCGAACCAGGGCCGAGGTCTTTTCCTGACACCGAGTCGGAGAGCGTTCCGCACCGTCGGGGATGCATCTCACTTCCCAGCGGAGGTGCAGTCCCGATGGTGCATTCTCGCATCCATGGCGCTGATCGCTCGGAGGCTCCGATCTCAGGCGGCTCGGTGCCGGCGAACCAGCGCCGACGTCGTTGTCCGACATCGAGTTGTAGAGCGTTTCGCTCCGTCGGGATGCACCTCACTTCCCAACGGAGGTGCACTCCCGATGGTGCGTTCTCGCATTCATGGCGCTGATCGCTCGGAGGCTCCGATCTCAGACGGCTCCGCGCCGGCGAACCAGGGCCGATGTCTTTTCCCGACACCGAGTTGCAGAGCGTTCTGCACCGTCGGGGATGCACCTTTCGAACCATGGGAGGTGAATCCCCGAAGGTGCAAGATCTCACGCGAGCCGAGGGCAGCCGGGGAGCTGCGGGCGCCGGCCGGTTCCGGGTCGCGGGATCCTGGCGAAGTCCCCGTATCAAGTGGAGTTGGGCGCCGATTCGCATCATCGCGGATGCACCTTTCCACCGACGGGAGGTGCTCCCTCGATGGTGCGAAACGCCGCGCAGCTCGTTGAGAAGCCACCACTTCGGCCCGATCCTGTGCATCGGTCCGTTCGAGACTGGAACCTTCCATCCTCCAACGACTTCGGCGGAACAACGCACCATTGGGGATGCACACCACGACCGATGAGCGGTTGAGACGGGTCTCCGCGCTTTCGACGCGGCCCATCGCCCCGGGTGGCG
>RFHH01000030.1 GCA_003696075.1 Acidobacteriota bacterium | reverse complement strand
GGGAATCCGGATGCCCGCCGGCCCGGAGAGGGGCGCGGAGGCGACGACCCCCGGCGAGGCACGGGGCGCCTCCGTCCTTCCGCGTTCCGGATGGGACGGGGCCGGAGGAACCGCTTCCTCCGGCCGATCGGGCCCGAAGGCGGAGTCCCCCGGTTCCGTTGAAGAGGAGGGGATTCGGACGCCTTTCCACCCTGAGCGGGGCGCGGAGTCGGCCCCCGGCGAGGCGCGGGGAGGCTCGTCTCTGTCGCGGTCCGGTCGGGCAGAGCCCGCCCCGCCCGCTCCTTCCGGAGGGCCCGCTCGCGAACCGCAGCCCGGCCATCCCGAAGACCCACCGCGGGTCCGGACCGCTCCCGCCCCGGAGCCTCCGGGAAAGCCCCGTCGGGCGGAAGGCGAAGCGCCGCAAGGACACCGGGAGGCTGCCCCGAAACGCGTCGCCCTCGCTGCGGCCGGCCGGCGCGGAAGGGCCGAGGGGCGCGGCCCGAGGGTGCTTCCCCTCCGCCGAGAGCGCGGGGCCGTCCGCCGGCCGGCCGACGCGCACGCGCACCGAGCGCACGGGCCCGAGCGCTCCGGCGCCCATCGGGCCGGAGTCCCGGAACCGTCCGGAGGCGCCGCTCGGGCGGCGGCCGAGGCCGCCGAGGGTCATGCCGGAACGCGGCAGGAGGTGCCGGTTCGGCCGCGGGCAGCGATTCGCGCGGACAACGACGCCCCGCACGTTCCCAGCGCCGCCTCGGGCTCCGCGCGAATCCAGGCCCCCGCGCCGACCTCTGCACCGCCGGCCGCCTCCGGCACGGCCCCCGCAGCCGGTGCGGCCGCGTCCCCTCCTGCCCACGGGCCCGCCTCGCCCGGAGGCTCCGTCCAGGCGGCCGTGGTCGAGCAGGTGGCGGCGCGGCTGGCCTCGCTCCCGGCCGGCCGTTCGGTCACCCTTGCCCTCGATCCCCCCGAACTCGGAAAGGTCTACGTCCGGTTCGTCCAGGAGCGCGGCCGGCTGAGGGTGCGTCTCAGCGCCGAGCGCGGCGACGTTGCCGCGTGGCTGGCGCGCGACGCCCACGCGTTGGAACAGGCGCTCGGCCGGCAGCCGCTTCCCGTCCGGCTCGAGGTGGCGCTCCCGGGCGGAGACGCGGCGGGCGGGGGACAGGAGGACCGGCAGGGAGCGCCTGCAGAGCGGCGGTCCGGAAGGGGCGGCGGGACCGCCCCCGAGGCGGCGGCCGGGGTCGGCGCACCCGCCCGCGGCCGCGCGCGCCCGTCCCTCGCGTCGGGCGTGCTCGACGTTCTCGCTTGAAGACGGAGGGAGTAAGGATGCAGCCAGTCGCCAACCAGACGATTCCCGCCAGCGAGCCGGCGCTCGATCCGAAGGTCTACCGGCGCGTCGAGCCGGAGAACCTCTTCGTCACCGAGCCGCCCGAGCTCGGACGCGACGATTTCCTGCGGCTGCTCGTCACCCAGCTCGAGAACCAGAATCCGCTCGAGCCGATGGAAGACACTCAGTTCGTCGCCCAACTGGCGAACTTCTCCAGCCTCGAACAGCTGATGGACCTCAACACTCGCATGGACAGCGTGCTGGAGGGGCAATCCCAGCTCGTGAACAGCCAGGCGCTGAACCTGATCGGCCGGGACGTGCTCGTCGACAGCGGCGGCGAGCTCGATCTTTCGCCCGCTGGGGCGGACCGGCTCGCTTTCGATCTCGTCGACGCCGCCAGCTCGGTCCGAGTCGAGATCTACGACGCCTCGGGCGACCTGGTCCGCACGATCGAAATGGATGCTCTCGAGCCGGGCCGCCACACCGTCGACTGGGACGGCCTCGACGAGAGCGGGCGCGAGCTGCCTTCCGGAACCTACCGGTTCCGCGTCGCGGCGAAGTCCGCTGACGGCACCGAGCGGAGCCTCCACGGTTTCCTGATGCTTCCCGTGGAAGGCATCCACGTCGGCGAGGGAGGGCTTTCGCTGGTGAGCGGTCTGAGGGTCATCCCGTTCGACAAGATCCTGGAGATCCGGCGGCCGGACGTCCCGGCCGGTGCGTGAAGGCGGTGAGCCGCCAGGGACCGAAACGGAGCTAGACACGGGAGGAAACATGGGTGGATCGGCACTGTTCATCGGGCTGACGGGGCTCAAGACGCACTCGACCGCCCTGAGCACCATCGGCCACAACCTTGCCAACGTGAACACCGTCGGCTTCAAGGCGTCGCGGACCAGCTTCTCCGACGTCTTCGCGTCGGGAGGGATTTCCGTGAACCGAGCCGGCGCATCGCTGCAGACGGGACTCGGGTCGAACCTGTCGGCGGTGCAACAGCTCTTCACGCAGGGATCGCTGCAGACCACCGAGGTCTCGACCGACGTGGCGATCCAGGGACGCGGGTTCTTCGTTCTCGGAGACGCTCAGGGCGGCCAGGGGTTCACCCGTGCCGGGAACTTCTCTTTCGACGCCGAGGGATATCTCGTTTCCCAGAGCGGCCTCCGCGTCCTTGGCTTCACCTCCAAGGACGCCTCGGGGAAGATCATTCCCTCCGGATCGCTGAACCCGATCCAGATTCCGGCCGGGATGGTCTCGCCGCCGAAGGTGACCTCACGCATCCGGGCCGACATCAACCTCGACGCCGAGGCCCAGGTCGATACGACCGCCACGGGCGGTACGCAGACGGCCGAAGTTTTCGCCACCTCGATCGAGATCTACGACTCGCTGGGCGGCGATCACCAGCTCAGCCTGGTGTTCACTCCGGTCGACACCGACGGGGACGGAAAACTCGACCAGTGGAACTGGTCGGCGCGGCTACCGCGCGAGGAACTCGCGGTCGCGACCAACCCGGGTGACCCCGATTACTACGAGATCGGTTCCGGAACGATGAAGTTCGACTCGGCGGGCCAGCTGATCAACCCGGCGGATATCACGCTCTCCACGCCGGCCTTCGCGAACGGAGCGTCGGCCCAGGAGATCACTTGGGTCATCCTCGACCCTGACGGTGAGCCCGTTCTCACGAGCTACGTCGGTTCCTCCTCGGTGGACAACGTGTATCAGGACGGCTATGCCACGGGCCGCATCCAGAATCTGATCATCGACGGGGAGGGAGTCATCAGCGGAGTCTTCAGCAACGGGCAGGCCATCGAGCTCGCCCAGCTCGCGATCGCGACCTTCAACAACCCCGGCGGACTGTTCCGGACCGGCGACAACGTCTACGTGGAGTCGCCGGGGTCGGGACCTCCCGCTATCGGCACGCCCGGCAGCGGGGCGCGAGGCGCCGTCGTCTCGAAGGCGCTCGAGCTGTCCAACGTCGACATGACCGAACAGTTCACGAACATGATCCTCGCCGAGCGAGGCTACCAGGCGAACGCCCGGACCGTGACCACCGCCGACCGGGTGATCCAGGAGGCTCTGACGATCAAGCGGTAACCGCCGCGCAGGCGCGGCGCCGGGGCCGGCCGGGCGG
>RFHH01000029.1 GCA_003696075.1 Acidobacteriota bacterium | reverse complement strand
GGGAAGGGCCGATCGGCGCGCGCGTCCCGGATGCGGGAGGTGGCATGGAACAGGCCGCACCTGCGCCCCGCCGGCGCGGCAGCGCACCATCGGGGAAGCACCTCAGATCGGTTGACAGTCGCCGCGCGCCTCGGGCACCCTGCGCCCATGTCGTGGATCGCGCGCTTGCGGGCCCTGGCCACGCTCGGCCGCGGGGTGATCGGGGGTCTCAGCGAGGAGGCGGCGGGGGACGATCCGATCGCCCTGTTCCGCCGATGGTTCGACGATGCGCGGCGGGCGGGGCTCTTGTTGCCGGAAGCGATGGGGCTGGCAACCGCTACCCCCGACGGTCGTCCATCGGTAAGGATGATGCTTCTCAAGGCGGCCGACGAGCGCGGCTTCGTGTTCTACACGAACTACGAGAGCCGGAAGGGACGTGAACTCCGCGCAAACCCCCGCGCCGCGATCGTCCTGCACTGGGCGGCGCTCCAGCGCCAGGTGCGGGCCGAGGGGACCGTCAGCCGGCTGACTCCAGAAGAGTCCTACGCCTATTTCAAGACGCGTCCTCGCGGCAGCCGCATCGGAGCCTGGGCGTCGCGGCAGAGCGCGGAGCTGGCGTCACGCCGCGAACTGGAGGAGCGGTTTGCAGAATTCGAGGCCCGGTTTCGCGGGAAGGACGTTCCGCTCCCGCCCTTTTGGGGCGGGTTTCGCCTGGCACCGGCCAGGATCGAGTTCTGGCAGGGCCGCGCGAACCGGCTGCACGACCGGCTGCTCTTCGAACGGGACGGCCCGGGCTGGCGGCGGCGGCGGTTGAGCCCCTGAGCGGCGGGGCGGCCTCGAATCCGGTGTTTTCGGCCGGGATGGACCGCGCTTCGTCGGAGACCGCGGCGACGCACACCCCGCTCCGTGGCGGACCGAACCGGAAGGGCGAGGGAGCGGCGGAGCCGCCCCCCCGCCCGGGTGAGCCGGACGCGGGACCGACGTCCGGCCCGGGAGGACGCTCAGGGAACCAGCGCGAGAACCCGGTGCGGGCGCTGGTGGAAGTTCTCGGCTTCCCTCGCCAGCACCTCCGGGTCGACACCCCGGTGGCAGTTCATGCAGGCGAAGTCGATCGTCACCGCTCCCTGTCCGTTTTCGTCGAGCTTCACGAACGCGCCGTCCTCGGTGAACATCGAAGCGTTCGCGTCCGTGTTGATACGGAACAGGTGCGTCTTGACGTCGCCGGCATGGGGCCCGAGGGCCTCGGCCGATTTGCTCGCCGCGGGCATGTGGCAGTCGGTGCAGGTCACGCCGGCGATCTGCATTCGGGTGCCCTCGTAGTCGGCCGCCTCCTCCTCGTGGCACGTGGCGCAGTCCTTCACGATCGAGAACTCCGCCTTCTTGTGCGGATCGTGGCACGTCACGCAGCCGAAGCCGGCGTGCGGACTCGCCAGTAGCTCGTTGTACTGCTCGTGATGGCGGATGAACCCGCCTTTGGCCGGAATGGTGTCCAGATCGCCGCGGCTGTGGCACTGACCGCACATCGCCGCGGAGCGGTCAACCGCCATTTCGTAGCCCGGGCCGTGGCACGCCTCGCACTGGATCCCGGGCAGCGCCCAGGTTCCGATGATCCCCTCGAGGCCGTCCTGGTGCCCCTCGGGGTCGAATCCGGTCGTGTGGCAACGCCCGCAGTCATACGGCTTCACTTCGCCGGGGTGATAGTCCACCCACCGGCCAGTGGCGAGGTTGTACTGGTTGTGTCCAGGCACCTCCCCATCCGGCGTCTTGATCGACGTGATGATGTAGCCGTCACGGTCCATGTAACGCGCTTTCCACCCGTGTCCTCCGATGACGTAGCTGATGTCGTCCCACGTGTAGCCCTCGGGCAACGGGAGCGGGAGGTTGCGGGCGATCTCGGACGACCGGAGCTTGTACGGGTGCCCCGACACCTTCCAGTCGTTGTATTGCTGGGGATGGCACTCGGCGCAGAACTCCGCGCCGAAGTAGTCGCCCTCCGCCAGAACCGCGCCGCAGGCGAGTACGGCCGCGGCGGTCAGCACGATGATCTTGATCATCGGACGTTCCATCGGTGAGTCCTCCCATGATGGTCAGCAGGCCGTGTCTCCTCGAAAGGTCCGGTGCCGGAAGGCGGAGGGCGGGCGGCGCAGCCGGAGGGAAGGACGCACGTCCGACGCGATGGTGCAAAAGGACCACGCGGAGAGCCGGAGAGGTTGCGGGAGCCTGGGACGAACCGCCTCGAACCGCGTCCCTCCGCCATCCCGACCTCGGCAGAGGAACGTGAGCTCGCGCGGGCCTGCGAGGAGGATGTGCTCCCGCGCGCCCGGGACCAGGGGCGCACGTGTAGTTTACACCGCCGGGCCGTCCCCGGAAAGTCGCTCGCCTGTCAAGGGCGTTCCGGGCTCGGCACGACCGTGACCCCGCACGGAGCGCGCCGATTGCCGGGGCCGGGGTCCCGTCTTACCATGGCGTCAGGTCGATGGCGCCGGCCCCCGGGCCCGCTGCGGGACGGCAGCAATGCGAGTCGTCTTCTACACCGGAAAAGGTGGCGTCGGTAAGACGTCGATCAGCTGCGCCACGGGCGTCCGGGCAGCCGAGTCCGGCAAGCGCACTCTCGTTCTCTCCCTGGACAGCGCGCACAGCGTGGCGGACGCCTTCGATGTCGAGCGCCGGCTTCTCGACAGGAAGGGTGGCCGGCCCTATCAGGTCGCTCCGCGACTCTTCATCCAGGAACTGGACGTCCAGCGGGAGATCGAGCGCTGGTGGAACGAGATCTACAGCTACCTGTCGCTGCTGTTCGCCACGACCGGCCTCGATGGCGTCGTGGCCGACGAGTTGGCGATCCTTCCCGGTATGGAAGAGGTCTCGCTCCTCCTCTACATCAACCAGTATTACCGGGAATCCGCGTTCGATGTTCTCATCCTCGACTGTGCCCCTACGGGGGAGTCGCTTCGGTTCATATCGGTGCCGACTGCCCTCGACTGGTACATGCGGCGGATCTTCCGGGCGGAGCGGCTGCTCTTCCGCGCGGCGCGTCCGGTGATGAAGGCGGTCGATCGGAGCTTGCCGCTGCCCGAGGACGACTACTTCGCCGCGATCGAGAGGCTGGGAAAGCAGTTGGCCGGCGTGGAGCGGATCATCCAGGACCCGCGCGTCACCACGGTACGCCTGGTGACGCTGCCCGAGAAGATGGTCGTGAAGGAGACGCAGCGGGCCTTCGCCTACTTCTCGCTCTACGGACTGCTCACGGACGCGGTCATCGTGAACAAGATGATCCCACACGCCGCGGGAGGGAAGTTCTTCGATCTCTGGAGGGAGCAGCAGCGCCGACATCTGGACGAGATCCGGGAGCTTTTCGCTCCCGTCCCGGTCTGGACGGTCGAGATGATGGAGGGAGAGGTCGTCGGCATCGACGGCCTGCGCCGTCTCGCCGCGCGCCTGTACGGGGACATCGACCCGCTCGCTGTACATTTCCAGGACATGCCGCTTCGCTACCGAGCCGAGGGCGATCGGTTGGAGCTCGTCGTTCGCGTGCCTTTTGCCAGCAAGGAGGACGTGGACATCACGAAGGTCGATCACGAACTCGTTCTGGATGTCGGCGGTTTCCGAAAGCATGTCACGCTGCCACGCCGCTTCGCCGCGGCCCGGCCGGTGGGTGCGAAGGTCTCGGGTGGCACGGTGACGGTGACCTTCGAGGAGGCCAAGGCCGATGAGTGAGACACGAGGACCGCGGGTGAAACTCGGGCTGTGGCTCTTTCCGCTGCCGTTCGTTCTCTTGCCGGAAGAGGGATGCTGTTCGTGCGGCGGCAACGATGGAGAGGAGACCTGCCGCGGCGGAGGAGAGGTCGATCCGTTGGCGTGGTGCAGTGCCTTGCTCCCGCCCGAGGTCCGCGGGCATCTCACCGCGGCCCGGCTGGAGTTGCTCCGGGCGGCGCGCGCGCTCATCGACAGCCGTATCGCGGGGTTGGAGGGACGGAAAGCCCGGAGACGGGCGGAGAAGATCCCTGTGGAGGGGGAGGACGAGGGCCCGGGGAGTCACACGGCGCAGACGTAGTCCCCCTCGATGAGCGCTCCGTCCGGGACGAAGCCCGGCGCGCCGCCTTCGGCACGGATCGTGACGCTGCCGCGAAGGCGCACGCCGCGGCCGAAGCGGACATCGCCCAGCACGCGCAGCCGCTCGCACTCGATCAGGGACGGCTCCCCGCAGGGGAACCGGCTCTCGAGCTGGTCGATCATCTTGTAGTGCGCCGGGTCGAGATCGATGAAGGGCGGGGCGTCGCGGGTCGGGGCCAGCACCACCCGGAAGTCGCATGTCAGCTCGTACGCATCCGAGCGGACGCCGAGCAGGTCGTTCGTCGTCTTGACCGGCGCGAAGCGGGATCGCGGGACCCGAATGGCGCCGGTCTTCCGAAATACGGAGATGGCGGTACCCATCGCCGTTTCGAGCTGGTAGACGGGCGTCGAAGAGGGATCCCTCGGGTCGACGGTCTTGCGGTTGCAGATGAGGGGAAGCTCGAGCACGCCCCCTCGCGACGCCAGTTCGTCACGGAGCGATGGGAGGTGCAGCCAGATGGTGTTCGTGCCGAAGAAGCGGTGGCGGCGGTGATCCCTGTGGTGCGGCAGATCCTCGGGGGGACACTGCGCGATCTCGCGGAGCAGCAACCGCCCGTCCCGGCCGACCGCGAGGTGGCCCCCCTTCTGATCCGACTCGGTCCGGTCGGCCGCCTCCAGGAGCATCGTCAGCCCGCTGTTGCGGAAGTAACCCAGGATCGCGGGGTCGATCGTCGCGCCCAGATTGTCGGCGTTGGAGACGCAGGCGTACTCGATCCCGGCGGCGAGGAGCTTCTCCAGAACCCCCGAAGTCTGCAGGGCGGCGTAGATGTCGCCGTGTCCCGGCGGGCACCACTCGAGACGCGGGTCGGAAGGCCAGCGGACGGGCGACAGGTCGTCGACGGCGACTTTCGGGACGACGTGTTGCTGGAAGTCCAGCGGCAGGCCGTGGCGCACGAGCCCGCGGTATCGCGCCAGCGACTCGAGAGAATCCCCCCTGGTGTGGGGGCTGTTCATCAGGAGCAGGGCGTAGCCGGCTGACAGCGCCTGCCTGGCGATGATGTCGAGAAAGGTCAGCTCCCCCTTGACCCGAAGCAGCGACTTCGCGCGCTCGAGCCCCATCGACGTTCCCAGCCCTCCGTTCAGCTTGATCGTGACCGTGCGAGGAAGGACCTCTCGCCCGGCATCGGCTTCGGCGTCTCCGAGCGCTTCGGCGTCGGGAAGCTCGGAGACCGGCCGGATCTCCTGCTCGGGTATGAAGCCGCGTTCCCCGGACAGAAGACGCTCGTAGTGCCTCTGGAAGATCTTGATGGCGAGCTCCGGGAGCCCGGCGGCCCTCATCCTCTCGGCGAAAGGAACGAACCGCTCCCGTATGGCGTCGTGGTCCATCCTTCGTTCCCCGGGGTGCGGAGAGCCCGTGGCCCTCTCGCCCGCGATTATGCCCGAAGACGCTCCGGGCGCCGCTTGCCGCGAACCGAAGCCCGCGCCGGCGATCCGGCGACCCGCCGGCACGGCCGTTCTCCGTCGCCGGCGCCGCTCGGCGAAAACGAGGGTCGTTCGCGACGATCCGGGCGTCGGCCTCGCGCACCGCGCAGGCGTCGGCCCGGAGGTGCGTCCCCGGCGGTGCGTTTTCGGATCCGAGTCGCCGGGCGCGGGGGCGTTGGCGTCCGGCGCCGAGCGCGGCGCGCCGGCTGCTGAACAAGTGCCGATGGTTCATGAAGTTGGCCGGCGTAGCGCACCATCAGGGGTGCACCTTCCCCCCGCGGCCCGATGTCCCGCTCGCACCATGCGGAAACGAACGAGCCGACCCGCCGGAGTTTTCCCGTGCGGGAGCGCGCCGCCTCTGAAGGGCGTCACGCCGGAAAGCCCCGGGGGAGCCGCGCCGAACCATGGTCTTTCCCGAAGCCGAGGGCCGGGACGGTGCCAGCAAACGGGAGGTGCTTCCTCGATGGTGCGAAACGGCGCGCAACTCGATGGACGACGGACACTTTGGCCCGATCCCCGGTCATCGATCCGCTCGAGACCGGAACCTCCCATCATCCAGCGAGTTCGGCGGCCCGACGCACCATTGGGGATGCACCTCACTCCGGTCGAAGGCCGGAGGCAGGTGTCCCGCACCCGGAGACGCCGGTCTTCGCAGCACGGAGGCGCGGGGACCCGCTCATCCTCCGCTCCTCCCTGGGTCGAGCAAAGCCAGGAACTCGGCGAGGACCATCGCGGTGGCGCCCCAGATCTTCTCGCCGCACACCGCGAAGAAGGGGACCTCGAACATCCGGCCCCCGATCCGGCGCGACTCTCGCCGGCGCGTGGTGGGGTCGGCCAGCACCTGAAGGGGCACCTCCAGCAGGCGCGCCACCTCGGTGGGTCTGGCGACGAAGGTCGGCTCTTCCGGGTGAACCGCGACGAAGGGATGCAGAGCGAAGCGGCTGACCGGGATATGGAGGGGCGAAAGGGGGCCCAGCACCCGGACTCGGTCCCGGGGGACGCCGACCTCCTCCTCCATCTCGCGCAGGGCGGCATCGAGAAGCTTCTCGCCGGGATCGACCGCGCCTCCGGGCAGGCTCACCTGTCCCCGGTGAAAGCGCACCCGACCGGTCCGAAGCGTCAAGAGGACGTGCGCCCGGGCTCCGCGCGGGTAGACCAGCACCACCCCGGCGGCGGGCCGGGCGGACGGGGGCACGCAACCGGGCTTCCACCCCGGCCGGGGCGAGGGGGCCATGTGGAGGTGAGCGCCGGCGGACCCGGCGCCGGGCGGGAGCCTGCCGGCCAGAGCGCGGACCACATCTTCCACGGTCATCCCGCCCCACCTCCGGCGGCCGGTCCCCCCGGCTCGGGTCGTTCATAATCCCCCCTCGCGCCCGGTGGCCCAAGCGCCGGGGACGTGGAGCCATCCCATGCCGCGCCGTTGCCTCGCGTTGCTCGCGATTCTCGCCCTTCCGGGCTGTCTCGCCACGCAGCCGCCGGCCAGCCATGCGCCGGCCGTTCCGCACCGGCGCGTCGCGGCGGGGCACTCCGGCGCCGTCGCGGCCCCCGAGCCCCTCGCCGCCAGGGTCGGCGCCGACGTGCTCCGGCGCGGAGGCAACGCCGTGGACGCGGCGGTGGCCGTGCAGTTCGCGTTGTCGGTGACCTATCCGCTGGCCTCGCCGATCGGCGGGGGCGGGTTCGCGCTCGTGTGGGATCCCGGTGCAGGGAGGGCGTTCGCGCTCGACTACCGGGAGGTCGCGCCCGCGGGCGCCACGGAGGGAATGTTCCTCGGTCCCGACGGAGAGGTCGTTCCCGGCTTGAGCCTTTACAGCCACCTGAGCGCCGGCGTTCCCGGGACGGTCCGTGGCACCTGGGAACTCCACCGCCGCTTCGGCTCGATGAAATGGCGGGCCCTGCTCGAGCCCGCGATCCGTCTGGCAGAGGAAGGGTTCCCGGTCGACGAGTGGACGGTGCGCTCGATGAGCCGCCAGCGGAAACGATTGGCCGTCCTGCCGGAGCGACTGCGGCGGTGGATCGACTTTCCGGAGCACTTCGCGCTCGGCCCCGGCCGCTGGTTCCGGCAGCCGGAACTCGGCCGGACCCTCCGGAGGATCGCCGAACGCGGTCCGGCGGGTTTCTACGAGGGCCCGACCGCTACCGCCATCGTCCGGGAGATGCGGCGAGGCGGAGGGTTGATCACCGGGGAAGACCTCCGGCGCTATCGCGCGGTCTGGCGCGAACCGGTCTCGGGCTCGTACCGGGGCGTGACCGTGCACTCGATGCCGCCCCCTTCCTCCGGCGGCGTGGCCCTGCTCCAGATGCTCGGCCTTTTCGAGCGGTTCCAGCTCCCCGAGCGGCTCTCCACCGAGCACGTGCACCTGGTGGCGGAGATCGCGAAGAGGGTCTTCGCCGACCGCTCGCGGTACATCGGGGATCCCGGCTTCTACCCGGTCCCCGTCGGGGCATTGCTGGATCCCGACTACCTCGAGCGGAGAGCGCGCTCGATCCGCCTGGACGGGCGCACCGACCCCGGGAGCGTTCTCCCCGGCGAGGTCGCGCCGGAGCCCGTCGGCGGCGACACCGCGCACTTCAGCATCGTCGACGCCACCGGAATGGCGGTCGCCAATACGGTCACGTTGAACGCCGCCTATGGGAGCGGAATCGTGGTCGACGGCGCCGGGTTCCTGCTGAACGACGAAATGGACGACTTCTCGGCCAAGCCGGGGGTGCCGAACCTCTACGGCGTCACAGGGGGCGAGGCCAACAAGATCGAGCCGGACAAGCGGATGGTTTCGTCGATGACGCCGACGATCGTGACGAGAAACGGGCGCCCCTGGCTCGTCCTCGGCTCGCCGGGCGGCTCGACGATCTTCACCACCGTCTTCCACGTCTTGACCGGCAGGATCGACTACGGCCTTTCCCTGCCGGAGGCGGTGGAGGCTCCGCGGTTCCATCACCAGTGGCCCCCGCCGCCCGGCGATGAAGATCCGGTCTACACGGAGAAGGGGCGGCCGCTTCCGGAGGGGACGCTCGGCGGGCTCCGCCGCCTCGGGTACACCGTGCGGGAGCGAGACTCGCTGGGGTCCGTCCAGGCGGTGGAAATCTCGCCGGGCGGCGGCGTCACCGCCGTCGCCGACACGCGGCGCAACGGAGCGGCGGCCGTTCCGTGACCACGGAGGAATGCCGGTGAACCCGACAGACATCTCCTTCCGACGGCCAGGAGTTGACCCGTTCCGAGGACTCGTCACGGCCGCCTGCCTGCTGGCGGCGGTTCTGCCCGCCGCAGCGGGCGTGACCCCGCTCGACCTCTCGTCGCCGCGGGCCACCATGCGGACCTTCCTCGATGCGGTCAATGATGCGGCGCGGGGCGAGACGGATCGGCTCGACGACGCCGCGGCCTGCTTCGATCTTTCGGGACACCCGCTGATGGGGCGCGCCGCCGCGCGGCGTCTGGCGCGCGACCTCAAGACCTATCTCGACAAGACGGAACTCGTGGATCTCGCCCGGATCCCCGAGCGCCCGGAAGGGGACCGCTACCTCTACCGCCTCGTGGCCGAGGGCGAGATCTCGTTCGTGCGAATGGAGGACGGCCGCTGGCTGTTCTCGCCGGAGACGGTCTCCTCCGTGCCGTCGCTCCTCGCTTCGGTGAAGGACAAGCCGTTCGTGGCCGGCCTGTCGGGCGCCGGGCCGGCGAACGCGTTCGCGGACTGGGTGCGGGCGCGGCTCCCCCGGAGCTTCCTGAGGACCGGTTTCTTGCTGGAGAACTGGCAATGGCTGGGTTTGGTGTTGCTGGCCATTCTCGGCGTGCTGGCGGACCGCCTCAGCCGGCTGCTGCTCGCGCGCATCCTCGACCGCTGGCTCGGCGAGGCCGGCGCCAGGGTCGGGCTCGACATCCGGAGCGGCTTCGTCATCCCGCTCGGCGTGCTGGTCATGGCGCTCGTCTGGTCCGCGGGGCTGCCGCTGCTCGATCTCCCCGCGAACGTGCTGGCTGCACTCGCCTTCGCGGCGACCCTCGTCATCGCCGTCGCCGGCGTGTGGGCGGCCTACCGGCTCGTTGATGTGATTGCCGCCTATCTGGCGGAGAAGGCGAGGGGGACCGCATCCCGCGTGGACGATCTGCTCGTCCCGCTGTTCCGCCGCGCCCTCAAGATCGCCGTCATCGCCTTCGGCATCGTGTTCGTGGCCTCGAATCTGAACGTCAACGTCACGAGCCTGCTCGCCGGCCTCGGGATCGGCGGCATCGCCCTCGCCATGGCCGCCAAGGACACGGTCGAGAATCTGTTCGGTTCGGTCACGGTGCTGATCGACCGGCCGTTTCAAATCGGGGACTGGATCCGCATCGGGGACTACGAGGGAACGGTGGAGGACCTCGGTTTCCGCTCGACCCGGATCCGCACCTTCTACAACTCGCTCGTCACGGTTCCGAACTCGCAACTGGTCCGCGCAACGGTGGACAACATGGGGGCGCGGCGTTACCGCCGCTACAAGACTCTCGTCTCGGTGGAATACGGCACCCCACCGGAGAAGATCGAGGCCTTCTGCGAGGGCATTCGGGAGCTGATCCGGCGCCACCCCTACACGCGGAAGGACTACTACATGGTCTACCTGAACGACTTCGCCGCCTCCTCGCTCGATATCCTTCTGTACGTCTTCTTCCAGACGCCGGACTGGGCCACGGAGCTGCGGGAACGCCACCGGTTGCTCGTCGATATCATCCGCCTGGCGGAGCGGATCGGGGTCGGCTTCGCCTTCCCCACGCGGACGGTTCATGTCGCCTCGGTTCCGGGCGGGCTCGTCCCCCGACAGGAGGAGGCGTCGTCCGGGGCGGCCGAGCCGCAGCCCCAGCCCGCCGCCGACCCGGTCCGCGCGGGGCGGGAGGCGGCGCGGGAAGTGGCCGGCCGGCTGGGAGAGCCGCCCCCGGTCGATTTCGGCGATCCGGACCGGCTCGCCCCGGGGGCGCCGTGAGCGCGCGGCGGACGCTCGCGCCGTGAGGTGCACCCCTGACGGGACGCGACGCCGCGCAACGGGCCGGCCGATCGGCACCTGGCCTCGAGTTCGAGAAGATCGGGCCGTTCGGGCCAGCAACTTCCGAGTGCTCAGCGAGTGGAAGGGTGCATCCCTAATGGTGCGTTTTCGCACCGAATCCGTTGACCGCTCGGAGGTTGTGGCCTCCGGTGGCTCCGCGGCTGCGAGGCCGGCCCGAAGTCTTTATCGGTCACCGGGTCGCGGAGCGTTTTGCACCATTGAGGGTGCACCTTCCAGCGAACGGGACGCGAGGGTGCACGATGGGAGGTGCTTCCTCGATGGTGCGAAACGCCGCGCAACTCAATGTAGGACGGCCACTTTGGCCCGATCCCCGGTCATCGATCCACTCGCGGCCGCAACCTCCCTTCATTCTGCGAGTTCGGCGGCCCAACGCACCATTGCGGATGCACCTCACGCACCATGCGGGTTGCACTTCACTTGCCGCGAGCGGGAGGGCGCTGGCATGGTCGGGGCTGACCGGCGGCGTCGTGGCGCCGCCGCCCGGGCACGGAAAGGAGAGTCGATGACGGAAAGGGGAAAGCGGGGCCGCCTGCGGCGGGTGGCCGTCCTCGCGGCAGTGCTGCTCTTCGGCTGGGCCGCCTATGGTGCCTTCTACCGGGGCCCCGCCCCCTCGGTCGTGGTGAGCGCGGAGCGGCCGGCGATCGGTGCGCCGACCCGCGTGTCGGCTCTGTTTCGGGAGCCTCGCCGCGGCCTCGTCAGCGTGTCGCTCATGCTGGTCCAGGGAGAGCACGAGGAGGAACTCGCCTCCCGGACAGCGGCGGTACCACCCTCTCCATGGCGGTTCTGGTCGGCCGGTGACACGCCCGAGATCGAGCTGTCCGCGGTGATCGGGCGGGGGCAGCCGGATTGGCTCGAGGAGGGCACGGTCACCCTTCGCGCCGTTGCCCTCCGGGCGACCGGACCCCTGCGCCGCACCTCGAGCGTGATCGTCGAGCAGCAGCTTCCGGTGCGGCTGCGGCCGCCTTCTCTCGAACTGCTCTCGAGCGGCAACTACGCCCGACAGGGGGGTGCGGGTGTCGTCCGCTTCCGGGCCGGTGCGACGGCGGTGCGCTCCGGCGTCGTGGCCGGTTCGGCCGAGTTCCTCTCCTTCCCGGTGCCGGGCGGCGGGCCCGAGGAGCGCTTCGCGCTGTACGGAATCCCCTGGGACCTGGACGATGCCGCCGAGGTGAGGCTGTTCGCCGAAGACGACGCCGGCAACCGGGCCGAGGCCCCTTTCCTCGATCGCCTGGTGCCGCATCCCCCGCGCCGCGACACCATTCGGCTCACCGACTCGTTCCTGGCGCGGGTGGTGCCGGCGATCGAGTCGCAGACACCCGAGCTATCGGGAGAGGGTGCTCTCATCGACCGATACCTGGCCATCAACCGCGATCTCCGAGCCAGGAACCGCGCCGCGATCGCCGCCCTCTCCCGCCGGTCCGCCGCGCGGAGGTTCTGGTCCGGGAGATTCCTCCAGCTGCCGGGATCGCAGCGCAAGGCCGGCTTCGCGGAGGTGAGGTCCTACCTCTACCGAGGCCGCGAGGTCGACCGGCAGACGCACCTCGGGCTCGACGTCGCTTCGGTGCGGCGAGCGGAGGTCCCGGCGCCGAACGCGGGGAGGGTGCTCTTCGCCGGATACCTGGGCATCTACGGCAACGCCGTGGTCCTCGATCACGGCTACGGGCTGCTGAGCCTGAGTGCCCACCTCAGCTCGATCGCCGTCGAGGAGGGCGAGGAGGTGGCCAAGGGGCAGGTGATCGGAAGGACCGGCGCCACCGGTCTCGCCGGGGGCGATCACCTGCACCTGGGGCTTTTCGTCCAGGGTACGGCCGTGGATCCGATGGAGTGGCTCGACGAGCGCTGGATCACGACCCACATCGCCGGCCGCCTGCCGGAGTGAGCCCGGCAGCAGTGCGCCCGCGCCCCCTCTCGCCCCCGGCCCGGCCGCTCAGGCGCCCGTCGAGCGGATCTTCGCCCGCACGTAATCGCGGTTCATTCGGGCGATGAAGTCGATCTTGATCCCCTTCGGGCAGACCGCCTCGCACTCGGCGTAGTTCGTGCAGCTCCCGAAACCCTCGGCCTCCATCTGCTCCACCATGCGCCGGGCCCGTGCGTCGCGCTCGACGGCACCTTGGGGGAGCATGTTGAGATGGGCGATCTTCGCCGAGGTGAAGAGCTGGGCGGCACCGTTGGGGCACTGCGCCACGCAGGCACCACACCCGATGCAGGTCGCGGCGTCGAAGGCCTCGTCGGCGACCTCCTTGGGGACGGGAATCGAGTTGGCCTCCGGGGCTTCGCCAGTCCGAACCGAGATGAAGCCCCCGGCCTGAATGATGCGGTCCAGCGCCGACCGGTCGACGATCAGGTCCTTCAGCACCGGGAAGGCCCGCGATCTCCAGGGCTCGACGTAGATTTCGTCGCCGTCCTTGAAGTGGCGGAGATGGAGCTGGCAGGTGGTGGTTCCCGGCAGCGGCCCGTGCGCCTGGCCGTTGATCATCACCCCGCAGCTCCCGCAGATCCCCTCGCGGCAGTCGTGCTCGAAGGCGATCGGCTCCTCACCCTGCTCGATCAGGCGTTCGTTGACGACGTCGAGCAGTTCGAGAAACGACATGTCGGGATTGGCGTCCGGGACTTCGTACTTCACCATCTTCCCCGGGGCATCCGGTCCCGCTTGCCGCCAGACATGAAGGGTCAATCTCATCTTCGAAGCTCCTGCCTGCCGCGGGCCCCGCGCCGGCCGGCCGCCGGCGCCCCGCTCACTTGTAGCTGCGCTGCGCGAAATGCACGACCTCGAACTTCAGCGGTTCCTTGTGCAGGCGCGGCTCCTGTCCCTCGCCGGCATATTCCCAAGCCGCGACGTACGCATAGTGCTCGTCGTCGCGCTTCGCCTCGCCGTCTTCGGTCTGGTGCTCCACACGGAAGTGGGTGCCGCACGATTCGTCCCGGTCGAGCGCGTCACGGCAGATGAGTTCCGCCAGCTCGAAGAAGTCGGCCACGCGTCCGGCCTTCTCCAGCGACTGGTTGATGTCCTCGCCCGAGCCGGGAACCCTCACGTCCCGCCAGAACTCGTCCCTGAGGGCGGGGATGAGACGCAGCGCTTCTTCGAGGCTTTCGCGGCTCCTTTCCATTCCACAGTGGTCCCAGACGATCTTCCCCAGCTCTCGATGGAAGTAGTCGGGGCTGCGCTTGCCGTTGATCGAGAGCAGGCGCGCGATTCGATCCCGCACCTCCCGCTCCGCCCGGTCGAAGGCCGGATCCCGCGTGCTGACCGTCTCGCCGAGGTGCTGGGAGAGATAGTTGCAGATCGTGTTCGGCAGCACGAAATAGCCGTCCGCCAGCCCCTGCATGAGCGCGCTCGCCCCCAGGCGGTTGGCGCCGTGGTCGGAGAAATTGGCCTCGCCGATCACGTAGAGCCCGGGGATGTTGCTGGACAGCTCATAGTCCACCCACAGCCCGCCCATCGTGTAGTGGGGGGCCGGGTAGATGCGCATGGGCGTTTCGTAGGGATTCTCTCCGGTGATCCGCTCGTACATCTCGAAGAGGTTGCCGTACCGCTCCTCGATCGTCTTCCGGCCGAGCCGCTTGATCGCGTCGGCGAAGTCGAGATAGACGCCGATCCCGGTCGGCCCGACGCCCCGGCCCTCGTCGACGACCTTCTTGGCCGCCCTCGACGCGACGTCGCGCGGGACGAGGTTGCCGAACGCGGGGTAACGCCGCTCGAGGTAGTAGTCCCGCTCCTCTTCCGGAATGGTGGCTGGAGGTCTCTTGTCGCCGGGCTGCTTCGGTACCCAGATCCGGCCGTCGTTCCGGAGCGACTCGCTCATCAGCGTGAGCTTCGACTGATACTCGCCGCTCGGCGGGATGCAGGTGGGGTGGATCTGCGTGAAGCACGGATTGGCGAACAGGGCACCGCGACGGTGGGCCCGCCAGATGGCCGTGGCGTTGCTGTTCTTGGCGTTGGTGGAGAGGAAGAACACATTGGCATAGCCGCCCGTGGCGAGGACCACGGCGTGTCCCGCGTGCGAGCGGATCTCCCCCGTCAGCAGGTTCCTCGTGACGATCCCGCGCGCGTGGCCGTCGACGATCACGAGGTCCAGCATCTCGTGACGCGGGAACATCTCGACCTGGCCGGCTCGGATCTGCCGGGACAGCGCCTGGTAGGCACCCAGCAGAAGCTGCTGTCCCGTCTGACCGCGGGCATAGAAGGTGCGGGATACCTGCGCGCCGCCGAACGAGCGGTTGGCCAAAAGACCGCCGTATTCGCGGGCGAACGGCACACCCTGCGCGACGCACTGGTCGATGATGTTCTCGCTGATCTGCGCCAGGCGGTAGACGTTGGCCTCGCGGGAGCGGAAGTCGCCGCCCTTGATCGTGTCGTAGAACAGCCGAAAGACGCTGTCCCCGTCGTTCTGGTAGTTCTTGGCGGCGTTGATGCCTCCCTGGGCGGCAATGCTGTGAGCGCGCCTCGGGCTGTCGTGGAAGCTGAAGCACTTCACGTTGTACCCCAGCTCGCCCAGCGTCGCCGCGGCGGACGCACCTGCCAGCCCGGTACCGACGACGATGACAGTGAACTTCCGCTTGTTCGCCGGGTTCACCAGCCTGGCGGAGTTCTTGAAATTGTCCCACTTGTCCTCGAGAGGACCGGGCGGGATCTTGGGGTCGAGTTCCATGGCAAGGCCTTCCTCTCTCGCAGACGGGGTCAGGAGACGAATCCCAGCAGCACCGCCAGCGGGAACGACACGTTGCCCAGGGTGATCACGGCGGCGAAGACCCGCGCGAACCAGAGCCGCCAGTGGTTGTACTTGGGATGCGTGCAGCCGAGCGTCTGGAACATGCTCCACAGTCCGTGGAACAGATGCAGGCCCAGCAGGAGATTCGCCGCCACGTAAACGGCGGCCACCCACCAGACGCGGAACCCGGCCACGACGTTGTGGTACACGTCGCCGGCATCGAACTGAGGATGCAGGGTGCCGGACGTCAGGTGAAGGAGGTGGTAGACGACGAATAGAAGGATGATCACGCCGCTCCACCGCATCGTCCGGGCGGCATAGGTCGCCTGGACGACCTTCCTGTAGGCGTAGCCGGCCGGACGCGCCCGCAGGTTCTGCAGCGTCAGCTGGGTGGCCGTCGTGACGTGCACCGCCACGGCGGCGATCAGAACGAGGCGGGCGATCCACAGGCCGACACCGCGCGGCAATACCGGGTGCCCCATCTCCCGGAGCCACTCGGCGTAGGCGTTGAGCGCCTCGGGCCCGAGGTAGAGCTTGAGGTTACCCAGCATGTGCACCAGCACGAAGCCGAAGAGCACGATGCCGGAGACGGCCATGAGGACTTTCTTGCCGACAGCGGTGCGCGAAAAGGGCACCGGGCCGTCGACCAGCCTCGTCGGAGTGGTCAGATCGGCAGATCTCGAGGTGCTCACGGTGACCTCGCGGAAGTCCGCTCCGCCGCGGTGTCAGGACGGCACGCGGCCGGGCTCGAAAAAGGGGCGCATTCTACTCCCCCCGGCAAGAAAAAGCCTGATGGGCGGAAAAGTTTGCCGGGTCGCTGCCGGTCCACAGCGGACCGCGTTCCGGGCCAAACCCGCGGAACGCGGGCCGTTGCGGGTCGCGGAGCGGAGCGTCCCGCCGCGGCACGGTCATTGCTGTGGCGATCGGCGCCATGCATGTCCGTGCGCTGCTGTTCCGGGGAATCGACGCCGGCCGGTCGAGCCGCAGAGCGCAGCGCACGCCGGTCGCCGACCGGTTCGCTCGCCTGCTCGCTCTTCTCGGGGGTGCCGCTTCGCGGGGCATCCGCGGGGCGGGACGAACCGCCGCCGCCGGCGGGGCCCGGGCCGCCGCGCGTCCCGTGCCGCGTGGTCCCCGGGCCGACCACCGGACAGCTCCGGACTCGAGTCCGCCCGCTGCGCTCCCCGCGGCCGGAGCGGCGCCTCGCCGGGCGGTCGGTGCGGCCGGTTCCGCCCGCCCGGCGGCCGATCTCCCGCCGGAGACCCGGGCGCGTAACCGCGCTCTCCCCGGCGCGGACCCGATGGCCGCGCCTTCTCCCGCGGGGGACCTCCCGGATCCGGGGCGGGCGTGGCCGGGAAGGGCGGCATCGAACCAGCGCCACGGGGGGGATCCGTCCGATGCCGGGCACTCCCGGCCGGGTCGGCCGGTCGGACCGCCCCGGCGGAGTTCCGGCCGCCGGTTCCTCCTCCGCGCCTCCCTTCCCAACCTCGTGCGGTCGCTAGCGGGGGGGAGGTTCCGTCCGATGCCCACCGCGGAGCCGCCGTCCGGGAAGCCTTCCGGGCCGGCACCGGCAGACGCCTCGATGCGCTTCCGGGCCTTCGCCCCCCCGGGCCGACCGGCCGCGTTCCGTAGCGGAGGCGCACCGGCCGGTTCCCGGCCGTCCCCGGTCCTTCCGCGTTCCGGATGGGGCGGGGCCGGAGGAACCGCTCCCTCCGGCCGATCGGGCCCGAAGGCGGAGTCCCCCGGTTCCGTTGAAGAGGAGGGGATTCGGACGCCTTTCCACCCTGAGC